>CATWCG010000120.1:0-6019 GCA_958349165.1 uncultured Actinomyces sp.
GGCCGCGGCCGCCCTGGGACTGAACCTCGATTCCGTGCGCGAGCACCGCGAAGAGGACACCAACGAACCGGCCGATGCCGCGCAGGATGCTCCCACCGACGACGTCGAGGAAACGCCCGTCGACAACGCCGAGGAGCAGGCGGACGAGGCGACGACAGCGGAGGGCGCCGAGGCCTCGGAGGACGACGAGGAGCCCGTCTCCGCGGTCGGCGGCGCCGCGGCGGAAGCGACCCACACTCTGGCGTCGCGCCGCTCCATGATCTTCGGCGACGAGGAGCCCGTCTCTCCCTCGATCCCCGCGCTGAGCCCCGCCGAGCAGCAGGTCGGCGCGTCGAGCGCCCAGGAGCCCACCGAGCGCGACACGGCCTCGGACGAGGACACGACCAAGGGCTCCGTGACCGCCCTCGTCGACGGCCCCACCAAGCAGCTGCCCACGCAGGCGACCTCGTACTCGTTCGCGGATCAGGACCAGGCCGAGGCCGAACGCCCGCGCCGCCGCTCCCTGCTCAACGCCGACGATGACGAGCGCGACGCCGCCACCCTGGCTGCGATCGCCTCCGCCAACCGCGACCGCTCCGAGAACACGAAGGAGCCCGCCGGGCTGGACGACGAGCTCTTCTCCGCCGCGCCGGTCGTCACCGAGATGCCCTCGCGCCGAGGAGCCCACTTCCTGTCCCTCCTGCTCTTCCTCGTCCTCACGCCGCTCGGCTGGTACCTGGCTTCCGACGCCGGCGCACGCATGACGCTGGCCGACGCCGCCCCCATGTACACGGGCGTCGCCTCGATCCTGGCGCTCGGCGAACTCCTCGGAGCGATCGTCGTCGCCGTGATCCTGTTCGCCACAGCGCGCCGCTCCTCCCTGGGCGCGTGGATCATGGGCGTGGCCACCCTGATCGTCGGCCTGCCGTGGGTGCTCGCCCCCGGCATCACGGCCTCGACCCTGCTGGCCTCGCTGAACGCGCTGAGCGCCTCCAGCTCCCTCGGCGCGAATCTCTCGCACCACCTGCAGGCGTCCGGCTACTCCGGCCGCTTCGCAATCCTGGGCATCGTCCTCATGGGCGTGGGCTACCTCTCCCACTCCGCGCGCCGCACCGGCCGCGCCGAGGAGGCCCTGCGCACCTCGATCGAGGCCGTCAACCCGGCCGGCGCCTTCTATTCCAAGCGCGCACGCAAGAAGGCAGCGAAGGACCTGAACAGCAAGTGAAGACCCTGATTCCCGCCAGCGCGATCGAGCTCGACGGTCCGTGGACCCATCGGCACGTGAGCGCTGGCGGCGCCACATTCCACGTCGCCGACATGGGCCAGGACATGGACCATGCGCTGGTACTCCTGCACGGTTTCCCCGAGCACTGGTGGTCCTGGCGTGAGGTCCTGCCCCTCCTGGCCGAGTCGACCTCGCGCGTGTTTGCCCTCGATTTGCGAGGCTTTGGAACCTCCGACCTGACGCGCGGGGACTGCGACCTGACCCAGCTGGCCACCGACGTCATCGGGGTCGTGCGCGCGCTCGGCGTCGCCTCGTTCTCCGTGGCCGGCCTCGGCGTCGGGGGAACCGTCGCGTGGATGATCGGCGCTCTCGCGCCGCTCGAGCTGCGCTCGGTCGCCGTCCTGTCGGCCCCGCATCCGCTGGGCGTCCAGCCCGTCATCGGGCGCGCCCCCTGGGCGGGTGGCCGCGTCCTCCAGGGTCGCCTGGCGCTGCCCACGGGACGCGAGCGCTCCCTGCGTTCCGGGTCGCTCGTGACGACCGTGTACCGCGCGTGGGCGTCTCCCGCGAACGTGGATAGCCTCGTGTCACAGTCGGGCACCTACCGGGCGGCCCTGCGCCGCCCCTTCGCCGCCCACACGGCCCTGCGGGGGCTCCACGCGACCCGGTCGCTGTCTCGCGAAGTTCGCCGCACCCTCTCGGAGCCGCTGCAGGTGCCCGTCCTGTCGCTCATCGGCCGAGACGACGGCGCGTGGTCCGCCCTCGATCACGCCGCCGACGCGCAGTTCGTCGACGCTCCCCTGACCCAGATTGTCATTCGCGAGGCCGGGCACTTCCTGCCCGAGGAGGCACCCGCGGCGGTCGCGCAGGCCCTGGCGCAGCACGTCGGAGCGCACGCTCAGTAGCCCATTTTCATTAGACAGGTCACACAAATCGGTGAATGAAACATGTTTCACCTGATAGATAGGGCATAATGGTGTGATACGCGGTACCTCCTAGTGAGCGGTGTAACGCATGGGACTCGCCGCGCAGTCCAAATCGGAACGCCCGAGCAACTCGGGCACGAGCGGAAGGAGCTCCGCACCATGATCGGTGACGGAAACTTCATCAGCCAGGTGCCGCTGTTCGGTGGCCTTGATGATGCACAGCAGGTGTCCCTCCAGCAGAAGATGGGTCATACGACCCTGCGTCGCGGTGAGACCCTCTTCGACGAGGGCGATCTCGGTGATCGCCTTTACATCGTGACCGAGGGTAAAGTCAAGCTCGGCCACACGTCGAGCGACGGCCGCGAGTCCCTCCTCGCCGTCCTCGGCCCGGGTGAGATCATCGGCGAGCTCACGCTCTTCGATCCGGGCCCGCGTTCGACCACTGCGACCGCCGTCTCCCCGGCGTCGCTCCTCTACCTCGAGCACGAGGACCTCATGCACGTGCTCGACACGAACCCCACGCTGGCCAAGCACATGCTGCGCGCCCTCGCGCAGCGCCTGCGCCGCACCAACGAATCCCTCTCCGACCTCGTCTTCTCCGACGTCCCCGGCCGCGTCGCCAAGGCCCTCCTGGACCTCGCCGACCGCTTCGGCACCGCGACCGACAAAGGCGTCCACGTCCCCCACGACCTCACGCAGGAAGAACTGGCCCAGCTGGTGGGCGCCTCGCGCGAGACCGTGAACAAGTCCCTCGCCGACTTCGTGTCGCGAGGCTGGATCCGCCTGGAGGGTCGCGCCGTCACCCTCCTCGACGTCGATCGCCTGGCGCGCCGCGCCCGCTGACCTCAGCTCACAGGTTGGGCCCGACACCACGCGGTGTCGGGCCCAACCTCTTTGTTTCCTGACGCGAACGAGGCCGTGGCTCCTCGTGCGCTACACGCGCATGCCGACCACGGCCTCGTTGATGCGGTTCTCTGAGCGCGGGTACTACGCGTCAGTTCTGAACGGCGGGGGCTTCCTCAATCGGACGCTTGAGGTAGGCCACCAGGTTCTCCGAGCCCGTGGGGCCGGGGATCACCTGGACGAGTTCCCACCCGTCGGCGCCCCACTGGTCGAGGATTGCTTTCGTCGCGTGCGTGAGCAGCGGAATCGTGGAGTATTCCCATTTAGTCATGAGCCCATCCTACCTGCCATCTGGGGGCGCACGAAGGGCAAGACCTTCGGCACGTGAGCGCTGCGCAGCTCCCGGGCCAACGGGTCATCCGAAGAACGCAGCCACTCCAGCCAATCCTCCGCGTGGGGATAGTGGCGCAAAATCGCGCGCCGCTCCCGCTCGGTGAGGCCGCCCCACACGCCGTAGTTCGCTTCGGACTCCAGGGCATCGGCGAGGCATTCGAGACGCACCTCGCACTCGTAGCAGCGCAGGCGAATCTGACGCTGGGATGCACCCTGAACGAAGAGCGCGTCCGGTTCGATGGACGCGCACAAAGCGCGCGCGACCCAACTCTGGTCGTCGCCGTGGGTTGACATCGTGGATCTCCACTTCACTGTACTACGAGCCCTATCATGTGACCATACACACATTGCTTTGTGGGCGCAAACGGTGCGACCTCGTATGAGGCGATGACGGGTGACCGATCAGGCAATTCTCACGCGTTGCCAGACTCCATATGTCCCCGGCGGCACGTAAGCTAGAACCATGTCGCACTCTCATTCACGCGCCGTCCGGCCGACCCAGCTGTTCGCCCTCCTGCTGGCGTTCCTGAGCGTCTCCTCGCTCATGGGCGTCGTCGGGGCGGGCATGCTCGTCCCCATCGCCGGACCCACCGCGCTGGTCGCGAAGTCGGTCCCCTCCGTGTTTAACGAGCTGCCCGGCGACCTTCAGACGGTGGCACCCGCCGAGGAATCACAGCTTCTCGACTCCTCCGGCGGCGTGATCGCGCACTTCTACGACAAGCAGCGCATCGTCGTTCCCAGCGCGAATATCGCCGACGTCATGAAGAAGGCGATCATCGCGATCGAGGACAAGCGCTTCTACGAGCACAACGGCGTGGATGCTACCGGCATCGCGCGAGCGCTCGTGACAAACCTGGGCGATTCGGGCCGCCAGGGCGCCTCGACGATCACCCAGCAGTACGTGCGTAACTCTCTGGCCGAGCGCGGCTACCTCGAGGGCGATGCCGACCAGGTCAGCGCCGCCACCGAGCAGACGACCGAGCGTAAACTCCGCGAGATCAAGTACGCGATGGCCCTGGAGAAGACCCTCTCCAAGGACGAGATCCTCACGGGCTACCTGAACATTGCCCCCTTCGGCCCCATCACCTACGGCGTCGAGGCCGCCTCGCAGCGCTACTTCTCCAAGTCGGCCTCCGAACTGGACTACCTGGAGGCCGCACTCCTCGCCGGCCTCGTTCAGTCTCCCGTCCAGTACGACCCGCTCACCCACCCCGATGCCGCCCAGGAACGCCGAGACACGGTCCTGGCGACCATGCTGGAGCAGGGCGTCATCACGCAGGAAGAGTACGACAAAGGCATCGCAACGTCGGTCGACTCGATGCTGCACCCGACCGTGTCCTCCGAGGGATGCTCCGGCGCCGAGTCCTCCAAGGCGTATTTCTGCGACTACGTCCTCGCCCAGTTCCTGGAAGACCCGACGTTTGGCGCCACGCGCGTCGAGCGCGAACACCTGCTCAAGACCCAGGGCATCACGATCCGCACCACGATGGATCCCGCGATGCAGGACGCCGCCTACTCCTCGTTGACGAACACGATTCCCGTGGGTGACGCCTCCGGCCTGAACGACGCCCTGGTCTCCCTGGACCCGCGCTCGGGCCGCGTCCTGTCGATGGCTCAGAACACGACCTACGGCATCGAGGCGGGCGAGACGATGTCGAACTACTCGGCCGACGGCAACTTCCAGGTCGGCTCGACCTTCAAGGTCTTCATCCTGCTCGAGTGGTTCAAGGAGGGTCACTCCGCCTACGAGACGGTCGGTTCGGCGAACACCTTCTACCCGAACGGCTCCTTCAAGTGCGACGGCCGCCCCATCACGACCGAGGGCTACCAGGTCAACGACCTCGCGGGTAAGACCGGCACCATGAACGTCGTGCGCGCCACCGGCCAGTCCGTCAACCAGGCCTTCGTGAACATGGCGTCCCGCGTCGACTTCTGCTCGATCTTCGACACGGCCTACAACTTGGGCATCACCGAGGACGGCGAGGTTCCCTCCCCCTACCCGGCCAACATCCTCGGCTCGGTGTCCGCCTCCCCGCTCCAGATGGCGTCCGTATTCGCGGCGATCGCGAACTCCGGTCAGCAGTGCACGCCGCAGTCCATCGAGTCCGTGACTGACCGCGACGAGAACGTCCTCAAGGAGTTTTCCGCGGACTGCAAGGAGGTCATCTCCCCGGACGTCGCCAACAAGACAGCGGCCCTGCTGACCGCGTCCGCCGGCCAGTACTACACGTCCACGCGCCTGGGCGACGGGCGCCCCTTCGCCGCGAAGTCGGGCACCACCGACGGCCACGCCAACACGTGGCTGACGGGCTTCACTCCCTCCGTCGTGACCTCCGCGTGGGTGGGCCACGGCGAGAATTCCTCTCAGGAAGTCGGCGCCGTGACCATCAACGGGCACTACTACGGCGAGATTTACGGTGAAACCTTCGTCGGCCAGAACATCTGGGCGCCTTACATGACGCAGGTCCTGGCGGGCACCCCCGTCGAGGCCGTCTCGAACGCGAACATCGGGGCGAGCACTCCGCGCACCTCGACTCCTACGCCGTCTCCCACCAGCAGCGGGCACTGACATGGCGTCGACGCTCATGGAGGCCGCGCCCTCGTCCCGCCGACGAGGCCGTGGCCTCCTGCGCACTGCGGGCGCGCTGGTTGGAGG
>CATWCG010000121.1:0-5922 GCA_958349165.1 uncultured Actinomyces sp.
TTGCTGGTGGCTCCGACCGGCGTCGATCCGGTGACCTTTCGATTTTCAGTCGAACGCTCTACCAACTGAGCTACAGAGCCAAGACCTGAACCGATTCGGTCTGGTCGGCGACCCCGACGGGACTTGAACCCGCGACCTCCGCCGTGACAGGGCGGCGCGCTAACCAACTGCGCTACGGGGCCTTACAACAGGTAAGACCTATTGAATTATTCCAATCACAATTGCGACCGGTGGTACCCCCAACGGGATTCGAACCCGTGTCGCCGCCGTGAAAGGGCGGTGTCCTAGGCCGCTAGACGATGGGGGCCTGCTTGGCCGTCGAACTGGCGTCCGAAGACGGGAGATAGTTTAGGCAGAAGTCGCGCGTCGCGTCAAAACAAAAGAGGGTGACCCCGCACACGTTACCAGAAAATGTTGCAATTGTGCGGAATTCACAGGATTTCATCAGCTAGGCGACCTACTCTTGATGCATGACTATGACACCCGCACTCGGTGCCCTCGCCCAAGCCTCGGACGCGCTCTCGCGCGTCGCCGCCGACCCGCAATCCGGCGCCGAGGCCGCCGTGGCCACCACCATCGATTTCACCCTCCTGATCCTCGGCCCCATCATCGGCGCCTTCGTGGGTGTCGTCGTGTCGGTCGTCTTCGCCGTCCTCGCCCGCAAGGCGCTCGCGAAGTCCGCCACGGCCTCGTCGATCCTGGCCCGCGTGCGACGCCCCTTGCACTTCACCCTCGCGACGTGGGGCGCCTGGGTGGGCCTGGGCATCGCACTGGTTAACCCGCACCTGTCGGACTGGAACGGCTCGTCGGTGACGACGTTCCTCATGCACGTCCTCCTCATCGCAGGTCTCGCGTGCCTGACCTGGATGGGGTACGCCGCCGCCTGGGTCTTCGAAGACGCCGCCAAGGCCCGCCAGGCAGCCGACCAGGGCCGCTCGCGCCGCTTCGAAACCCAAGCGCAGGTCCTGCGGCGCCTCACTCAAGGGATCGTCGTGGTCGTCGGCACGATCGCCATCATCGGCACCTTCGAAGCCGCGCGCCAGGCAATGACCACCGTCCTGGCCTCCGCCGGCGTCCTCTCGGTCATCGCAGGCCTCGCCGCCCAGCAGACCCTCGGCAACGTCTTCGCCGGCCTGCAGCTCGCCTTCACGGACGCGATCCGCGTGGGCGACGTCGTCGTCGCCGGCGACAAGCAGGAGACCGGTTCCGTCGAGGAAATCACGCTCTCCTACGTGGTCGTGCGCATCTGGGATGAGCGCCGCCTCATCATCCCCTGCCGCTATTTCACGCAGACCCCCTTCGAGAACTGGACGCGCCGCGCCGCCGCCCAGCTCGGCACCGTCGAACTCAAGCTCGACTGGTCCGCGCCCATGACGCTTATCCGCACCAAGGTCGAGCAGCTCCTGACCGCCACAGACCTGTGGGACGGGCGCACGTGGGCCGTGCAGATCACCGACTCCGACGAGTACACGGTGACCGTTCGCATTCTCGTGTCCGCGACGAACTCCGGAAACCTCAACGACCTGCGCGCCTACCTGCGCGAACAGGTTATCTCCTGGATCGTCAGCGACGAGCCGTGGGCGCGCCCCGCCCAGCGCATCGAGCCGCGCGAGACCGTCACCGTCGAGAAGGACATGAGCCGCGAACGCGTCGCGCGCCTGGCTGCCGAGCTCGCCGGTATCTCCGGCACGAACGAGGCCGTGGCCGCGACGGGCAGTCCCTCCTCCCATGGGGGTGGCTCGTTGCGCGCCGCGGAGGGTTCCGCCGCGGGTGGCGCGGCCTCCGTGGCCGGCGCTTCGGGGGCCGATCGCGTGCGCGAGCAGCCCAAGGACGCGGCCCACGCCGCGCGCATGGTGGCCGCCCGCCGCAAGGCCAAGCGTGCCCGCCGTCGCGCGATGGCGGACCGTCAGCGCGAGCTCGCCGAGGGCGGCGCTCCGGTCGACGAGACGCAGGTGATCTCCAAGTCAGCGCTGCGCAAGATCATTGAGGCGGCGGGTAACCCCAACCCGCAGCTCACCCAGACCCTGACGGCCACGTCCATCGGCCGCGGCGAGCGTTTCTTCTCGGGTTCCGCCGAGGCCGAGGAACGCGCGGCCGCACTCGCCGGCCCCGGTGAGGAGGCCTACGCCGAGCGCGAGGCCGATGCTCGCCGCGCCCAGGATCGCCGTGAGGGACGCGACCGTCGCGAGGCGCTGGACCCCGAGGCCACCGTGGCGCTTGCCGCCGTCGGCGTGGAACCCGTCGAGCCCGACCAGCCCGCCGAGGCCGCTGCCGAGGAACCGGCGGAGGCTCAGTCCGCCGCTGGTGACGCTGTCGTGGTGAACGCCGAGGCGTCAGCCTCCGACGTGGGAGCCGCCGAGCAGCGCGAGCGTGCCAACGGGCCTGCCGACACGGCCGCAGCCCTGGATGCGGAGGACACGTCCAACACTGACGACGCCGCGGCAGGCGCGCAGCTCGCCGCCGCCGAGCCCGAGGACGACGCGCCCGCGCAGGGCGCCGAAGCTGTCGAGGATGCGGTGCCCGCCGACGACGCTCCCGCCGACGACGCGCCGGCCGATGAGGCGCCCACCGACGGCGACGCGCACGAGGCCGCCCAGGCCTCGTCCGACGGTGAGGAACCCGCCTCCCCGTCCACCGCCGAGGACGCTCCTCAGGACGCGCCCGCTGAGCCTACGAGCGAGGACGAGCAGGCGACCACGCCCATCCCCGCGCGTGAAACATCCGTGAAACAGCCGGTTCAGGTGCCGCCTCCCGCGCGCACCGGCCGCCCGGTCATGACCGACACGGTGCAGGCGCTCGCGCCCGCGCTCGTGCCACCGCCGGAGCCGACCCCCGCCGAAATGGCCGCGTCGCTCGCCGACGAGGAAACCCCGGACGAGCCGGTCATCCACCCCGGCTGGTACGCCGTCGCCGAGGAGGCGCGCCTGGACGCCGAAACGCGCCCCACCCCCAAGGTGGAGCCCGCGGCGCGCGTGTCCATCATGGATTTCTTCCCCGCGGTGGCACCCACCGGCGCCGAGGCCGACATGCTGCGCGCCGTCACCGGCCAGATTCCCGCCGTCGGCAGCGTCGAAACGGACACTGAGGGCGAGCCCGCCGCGGGCGACGCCGAGGAGAAGCCCGAGGCCCCCGCCGAGTCCGGCGACTCCGGCGACTCTGACGCGGAAGCGGCGGATTCGGCTGCCGACACCGCGGAATCTGCGGATTCGGCGGAGGACGCCGAAGAGACGGACGGCCAAGCTGACGCCGACGACCCGGCTGACGCCGACGACCCGGCTGACGCCGACGACCCGGCTGACGCCGAGGAGGCCGTGACGCCCGAGGAAACCTCGGACGAGGAGGCCGACACCGCGGAATCTGCGGATTCGGCGGAGGACGCCGAAGAGACGGACGTCGAAGAGGCAGACGACCCGGCTGACGCCGACGACCAGGCGGACGCCGAGGAGGCTGCGACGCCCGAGGAAACCTCGGACGAGGAGGCCGCCGCGGCGGATTCGGCGGAGGACGCCGAAGAGGCGGACGGCCAGGCCGACGCCGACGACCAGGCCGACGCCGAGGAGGCCGTGACGCCCGAGGAAACCTCGGACGAGGAGGCCGCCGAGGTGCAGGCGGAGACCCCGCAGGACGCGGAGGCGACCACCGTCATGACGCCCGTCGAGACCGCCGAGGCCGCGACCGTCGACGCCGAGGCCACCCAGGTCCTGCCGACCATCGAGGAACAACCCGCACTCGACGAGACGCTCGTGCTGCCGACCGCCGACGCCGCGGCCAAGGCAGCGGACGCGGCCAGTGCCACCCCCGACGGCGCCGACGACGAGGAGCCCGCCACGGCCTCCACCAAGAAGGCAGCCGCCAAGAAAGCGCCCGCGAAAAAGGCGGCCGCGAAGAAGGCACAGGCCGCGAAAAAGGGAGGCAAGAAGGCCTCGCAGACCGCCCAGAAGGCAGTGACCGAGGAGGGCGACAAGGCGGAGAACGCCTCCGAATCAGCCGCAGCCACGGACGCGAAGGCTCCCGCCAAGAAAGCGGCGACCAAGAAGGCGAATGCCAAGAAGGGAACCGCGAAAAAGGCCTCCGCCAAGAAGGCCGCGACCAAGAAAACCTCGACCGCCAACAAGTGAGCGTCCCCGCGAGGCAACCACTGCCTCGTCCATGACGCCGGCGAACCACCCCGCGCCGCCCGCGGCCGCACCCGAGAGTGCGCGCCCGCGGGCGGCGCGCGACAATGGAACCATGAACGCCACCGATCCCGCGGCCCGCACCGACGCCGAATGGAAGAAGCTCCTCAGCCCCATGCGCTACCACGTGCTGCGCGAGGCGGGCACCGAGCGCCCCTTCACCGGCGAGCTCCTCGACGAGGCCCGCGTCGGCACCTACTCGTGCGCGGCCTGCGGCTCCACACTCTTCGACTCCGACGCGAAATTCGACTCCTCCTGCGGGTGGCCCTCCTTCTTCCAAGCCCACGACGGCGCCACGACCGAGCACGTCGACACCAGCCACGGCATGACCCGAACCGAGGTGCGCTGCGCAACCTGCGGCTCCCACCTCGGCCACGTCTTCCCCGACGCGCCCGGCCAGCCCACCGGCCTGCGCTACTGCATGAACTCGGCGGCGCTCACCTTCGCGCCCGCCCAGTGAACGAGCCCGCCCAACGCCGAGGAACGCACGCAACCCCGGCCTCGTCCAGTGCCGGGCCGCGAAGCGCCGCCGCACCCGCGCGCCCGGCAGGTCGCGCCTCCGTCGCCGACCGCATCCCGCCCCAGCTCTACATCGTCGGCTCCGGCCTCATCCAGTACGTGGGCGCGGCGCTCGCGGTCATCGCCTTCGCGTCCGTCGAACCCGCGTCCGTCGCATGGTGGCGCGTGTTCACCGGCGCGGTCGTCTTGCTCGCCTGGAAACGCCCGTGGCGCGGCGGCCTGACGCGCTCGGATCTGGCGATCTCCGCGCTCTTCGGGGTCATCATCCTGACGATGAACTCCTCGTTCTACGAGGCCATCGCGCGCATTCCCCTGGGCACAGCCGTGTCCATCGAGTTCATTGGCCCGGTCGCCGTCGCCGTTGTTCGAGGCCGTGGCTGGCGGCCTCGCATCGCCGCAGTCCTCGCGTTCGCGGGGGTGGCGTGCATCGGCGGTCTCGCCCTCGACCTGAGCGTGGCGAGCGTGCGCGTCGGCGTCGCCTGGATTCTCCTGGCCGCGCTCGCGTGGTCCGCGTACATCGTGGTGGGCCAGCGGGCCTCCTCCACCCGCGATGGGGTGACGAACCTGGCGCTCGGCTGCGCGTGGGGCACCCTGTTTCTTGCGCCTGTCCTCGGGCCCGGCGCGATGGCGGCCACGACCTCGTGGACACTGATCGCGATCGTCGTGGGCGTGGGGCTGCTCTCCACAGCCATCCCCTACAGCTTCGAGGCGATCGCGATGCGTCGCCTGGCGGCATCGACCTTCGCCCTGTTTGCCGCGATCCTCCCGGCCACGTCCGCGCTGGTCGGAGCCGTCATGCTGCGCCAGATCCCGGGCGTCTTCGGGCTCATCGGCCTGGTCCTGGTGTCGGTCGCTGTGTGGCTCGCCTCGCGAGCGTGATCCGCGCATCGAGCGGGCCGGGCCGCGCGATCCCAATGGCGCTATCCCAACCGATAGTCGCGGCCGGGGAATGAAAGCTGGCGCTGTCCGTTGAATTCTTCGCGATGAGGCGCGCTTTCCGGATAGGTTGTGACGATCCGGATAGGTTAATAACCTATCCAGATGCGCGTTACCTATCCGGATGCGCGTTACCTATCCGGATGCGCGCGATGTATCTGTATCCAGGGCGCGGTGATCCTGTGTCCCGCGCGCTGACGCCTCGTCAGTCGAGGCTGAGCTGGCGCGGCGTGTGCCTGCCGCCGCGGGCGATCACCCAGAACGCGAACCACGCGCCGGCGGAGCCGACGAT
>CATWCG010000122.1:0-5878 GCA_958349165.1 uncultured Actinomyces sp.
GCGCTCGTGCGACGACCCCGCCTCCAACAGGCAGCAGGTCGTCGACACGCTCACGAGCGCCCGCGAGATCGTCTTCCGCACCAACCGTAAGGCCATCGTCCTCAACGACGTCGCCCAGGGCAGCGTGTGGCTGCCCGACTCGAACATGGTCCTCATGGACAACTGGGACGAGGTCGAAAACCAGCTCGAGGAAACCGAGGAGGAGCAGGATAGCCCCCAGCTCACCAACGAGATCGCCGACCCCGAGCAGCGCGAGGAGAACACCCCGCCCGAGGCCGTGGATGACGAGTTCGGCATCCGCCCGGGGCGCTCGACGATCCTGCCGGTCCTGGACAACGACTCCGACCTTGACGGAGACGTGCTGACCGCGTCCCCGACCTCCCAGCCGGCGTGGGGTGCGGTCACCGCCGCGCGCTCGGGACGAGCCCTGCAGATCACGGGCGTGAGCGCGGATCAGACCGGGTCGACGTCCTTCTCGTACGAGGCCTCGGACGGGCAGGCGTCGGCCGCCGCGCGCGTGCAGGTCACGATCCACCCCTACGGGCAGAACGAGGCCCCCACGCAGCTGCGCGCCTCCTCCGTCAAGATTGGCGCGGGCGCCCAGATCCAGTACCAGGCGCTGAGCGACTGGCGCGACCCGGACGGTGACCCGATTTACCTGAAGAACGCCGAGGCCCCCGAGGGGCTGAGCGTCACCTTCACCGAGGACGGCTCCCTGACCATCACCGAGGAGGGCGGCTCCGCCGGCCCCAAGACCGTGGTCCTGACCGTCGCCGACGACCAGGGCGGCGAGACGCGCGGTGAGCTCACCGTCAACGTCCAGGATCCGGGCAACCTGCCGCCCACGGCCAACGGTGACCTCTACCAGGCCCACCCCGGCGAGACGGTGACCCTCGACCCGCTGAAGAACGACACGGATCCCAACGGCGACTCGCTGAGCCTGGCCGCCGTGTCCGGCGCGCCCGCTGGCGCCTCCATCACGCCGGATCTGGACCGCGGCACCATCGACTTTGTCGCTACTTCTCCCGGCTCCTACTCCTTCGCCTACACGGTCTCCGACGGCATCGCGTCGACGCTGGGCATGATCCGCGTCGAGGTCGTCGAGGCCGCTGCGCTGCCGCCCGTCGCCGAGGACGACACCGCGGTCCTGCCGCAGGGTGGCTCGGTGCTGGTGGCGCCCCTGGGCAACGATTACGATCCCACGGGCGGCGTCTTGACGATCACCTCGATCGACTCCTCGTCCGCTCCCGGCCTCGAGGTCGCCCTCATCGACCGCCACCTGCTGCGCGTGACCGCGCCCGCGGGCCTCGATAAGAGCGTGTCCTTCTCCTACTCCGTGACCAACGGCCAGGGGTCGGCCACCGCCCAGGTGACCGTCATCCCGGGTGCCTCCGACCGCACGGACCTGCCGCCCGTCCTCAAGCCCGACCGAGCCAAGGTGCGCGTCGGCGACGTCGGCACCGTGTCCGTCCTGTCCAACGACCGCTCACCGGCCGGCCTGAACCTGCAGGTCGAGTCGACGCTCGAGTACGACCCGACGACCGCCCTGGGCACGCCCTTCGTGACCGGCAACCAGGTGCGCCTCGAGGCCGGGGACACCCCCGGCACGATGGACGTCACCTACTCCGTCATCGACTCCGCGGGCAACCGCGCCTCCAGCACCGTCACCTTCGAGGTCTTGGCCGCCTCCGACTCCAACCAGGCGCCGCGGCCCCGCGACATCACGGCGTGGGCGACGGCCGGGCAGACCGCCCGCATTCCGGTGACCCTGGACGGCATCGACCCGGACGGCGACTCCGTGACCCTCAAGAGCCTGGACTCCTCGCCGCAGAAGGGGTCGGCGACCGCGAAGGCCACGTGGATCGAGTACACGCCGAACGCTGACGCGTCGGGCACTGATTCCTTCACCTACACGGTTGAGGACCGCCAGGGCGCCCGTGCCTCGGCGCGCGTGCGCGTCGCCGTCACGCCCGTCCCGGCGCTCAACCAGAACCCCGTCGCCGTGCCCGACACGGTCCTCACCCGACCCGACCGCATGGTGACCGTCAACGTCCTGGCCAACGACCTTGACCCGGACGGCGACCCCCTGACCCTGGAGGAGGGCAGCCTCGAGACGGCCACGCCCGAGCTCGACCCGCAGGTCCGCTCCACCACGACCGTCCAGGTGCACACGCCCTCCCAGGCCGGCACCTACCTCGTGTCCTACACGGTGAGCGACGGCCGCGGCGGCTCCGCGCGCGGCACGCTGACGGTGTATGTCCAGGACGACGCACCCCTGAAGGCGCCGATCGCCCGCGACGACTACGTCGCCTACGAGGACCTGCCGACCGATGGTTCCGCCGTGCGCGTGAAGGTCCTCGACAACGACGAGGACCCCGACGGCAGCATCGACGAGCTGACCGTGACCACCGCCGAGGCGGGCGTGAGCGTCTCCGGCTCCGAGCTGCTGATTCCCGTCACGGACTCCAAGCGCCTCGTCGTCTACACGATCACCGACCGCGATGGCCTCACGAACTCGGCCGTCGTCACGATCCCCGGACGCGACTCGACCGCGCCCTTCCTGAGCTCGGCGAACCTGCCGATCGAGATGGACGCGGGCACGTCGCGCACGATCAACCTGTCGGATTACGTCATCACTCGCGCCGGGCGCACCCCGCGCCTCGTCGAGGGATCCTCCCCGGTGCCCCAGAACGGCCTCGACTCCGTCGTGGCTGACTCGGACACGCAGCTCACTCTGACCGCCAACGCCTCGTTCTCGGGCAACTCCGCGTTCCTCATCCAGGTCGCGGACGGCGACAGCAGTGACGCCGGCGCGCTGAGCGCCTCCCTGTCGCTGCCCGTGCGCATCAAGGCGACCACGAACCAGCCGCCCACCTTCACCCCGACCGCGATCCGCGTCGAGGCCGGCGGCGAGGCCGTGACCCAGAACCTCGCGCTCGGCGTGCGCGACCCCGAGGGCGTGGACGTCACGACCTTCACCTACGCGATGGACTCCTCGCCGTCCACCATCACGGCGTCCCTGTCGGGCAGCACCCTGACCGTGTCCGCCCCCGAGGGAACCCCGAAAGGTTCCGCGGGGTCGATCGCGGTGAGCGTCACCGACGAGGACAACAACACGGTCAGCGCGCAGATTCCCGTCGAGGTCGTCGTCTCCGACAAGCCCCTCATCCAGGTGCCCGCGTACACGCTGACCGCCAAGATCGGCGATACGGTGAGCGTCGACGTGGCGTCCTCCGCGACCAACCCGTACCCGGAGTCGCCGATCACCCTGGAGAGCGCCACGCTGTCTGCGGGCAGCGCGGCTGTCGCCACGTCGGGCACGACCGTGTCGGTCACCCCGAGCGCGTCCGGCACGATCACCGTCGGCTTCAAGGTCAACGACAAGCTGGGCGACCCCGCGCGCGCCGTCCAGGGAACCATCACCGTCACGGTGACGGGCAAGCCGGCCGCTCCGACGCGCGTCACGGCCGAGGGCGTGGGATCGAATGGCGCTCGCGTGACCTTCAACGCGCCGGAGTCCAACGGCTCCCCGATCACCGAGTACCGCGTCTACGACCAGACGGGACGCCAGGTCGCCACCTGCTCCACTAACGTCTGTGACGTCGCTGGCCTGAGCGACGGCCAGACCTACTCCTTCACCGTGGTCGCCGTCAACAAGGAGGGCGAGTCCGAGCGTTCGACGGCCTCGAACGCCATCACGATCTCCGGCGCGCCCGGACGCCCGGGCACCCCCCAGCTGTCGGCCGGGAACACGACGATCTCCGCCTCGTGGTCCGCGCCGAGAGAGGACAACGGCTCTGCGATCACCGGCTACATCGCGACCGCGACGACCGCGAACGGCTCGGCGGGCTACTGCGAGACGACCGGCGTGACCTCCTGCGTCATCCGCGGGCTGAAGAACGGCAGCCCTTACACGGTGACCGTGCGGGCGCGCAACGCCAAGGGCGAATCCGCGCCCTCGGACGGTGCGTCGGCAACCCCGAATGCACCCCTGGAGAACCCGGACACGCCCTCCATCATGAACGGCAGCGTGCGCAACACGGCAGACAAGACGAAGGTGGAGATCACCCTGACGTGGAGCTACTTTAAGTCCGGCGGTGAGGGCTGGGGCGCCACGACGGTCACCGTCAACGGTGAATCCAAGACCGTGCCCGGTGGCTCTGGCAACGAGACGAACGGAACCAACACGGTGACCATGACCGTCGATCGCGCGGATGTGCTGCGGGCGACCGTCACGGTGAGCAACACGGGAGGCCGTTCGGCCACCTCGCCCGCCAAGAACTACACCCCGCCCGCGCTCGAGCCCGAGCACGAGGCCAAGACCACTCCGCTCGCCCCCGACGCGCCGAGGATGGGCCCGACCTCGGACAACGCCCTGGGCAAGATTCGCATCACCAACGTGCGCCTGAAGGAAGGCAACGGCTACACGGTCAACGACCTGGAGATGTACTACCAGGACAGCGCGGAGGGCTGCACGACCAACGGCAACCCCGTTCGCTTCAACAACGGTCAGACCGCCGATTTTGATCTCGGCCCGCTCACCCCGGGTTCGACGATGACCTTCTACTTCTGCCAGCGCGGCAAGAAGGATGACGGGTCGTATGTCTGGAGCCCGGTGACGGCGGCGAGCGGCACGGTCGGTAACGGCCAGCGGTCGGGCCCCGATGATGACGACACCCCGATCCCCGTGTTCAACGTGTCGGTGACCCCCTACATCAACAGCGCGTCCGTGTCGTGGACTGTGCCCGCCGGCGTTAACCCCGCGCAGATCAGCGTGTGGGTGAAGGGAATGGAAGGGTCGACCAAGCAGACGTTCAGTGGTCCGATGACCTCGTGGACGGTCTCGGGTCTGGCGCCGGTCAACCAGTACACGGTTGTCGTCGAGATGGTCAGCGCTGGCGGGGCACACCGTCAGGTCGAAGCCACCTTCACAACCACCGAAGCCGCGGAGAATATCGACGCGAGTTTCAACGGAAAAACCACGTGTGCGAACGGACAGGAATGCGGCTCGATGACGCTGACGGCGAAACGAGCCTCCCAGTTCGGATCGGGGCTCACGCTCGTCTGCACGGTCAGCACCGGGCGCCCCGCCCAGGACACCGAATTCCGCTTCTCCCGGGACACGCCGAGCATACCGGGTATCCTGACGGAAGCAATCACCGCTCGAGAGCTGAATGCGCGGGACGTCGTAAAGAGCTGCCGAGTCGAATAGACCACCCCTGATCGAGCAATACTAGAAACGTAGGACAACTCATGACCCTTTCCATCGAAGATGCAACTAGGTTCGCCCAGGTCTTCAAGGGCCTCGTCGATGGTGTGTCCGTCGCGGTCCTGGACAAGCATCAGGCGGTGCGCCTCGCGCTGACGACGATGTTCGCGGGCGGACACCTCCTGCTCGAGGACGCTCCCGGAACCGGTAAGACGGCCCTGGCGCGCGCGATCAGTGCGACCATTGACGGTACGCACTCGCGTATCCAGTTCACCCCCGACCTGCTGCCCTCCGACATCACCGGCGTGAACATGTTCAACCAGAAGACGGGCGAGTGGGTCTTCCACGCCGGCCCCGTCTTCGCGGAGATCGTCCTGGCCGACGAGATCAACCGCGCCTCGCCCAAGACCCAGTCCGCGCTCCTGGAGGTCATGGAAGAGGCCCAGGTGACGGTCGACGGCGTGCGCCGCCCCGCGCCCCAACCCTTCATGGTCATCGCGACCCAGAACCCCGTCGAGCAGGCCGGCACCTACCCGCTGCCCGAGGCCCAGCTGGACCGCTTCCTCATGAAGACCTCGATCGGCTACCCCTCGCGCGCCGCCATGATCGACGTCCTCGACGGCTCGGCCGCGCCCGACCGCTCGAAGAACCTGCGTCCCCTCGTGAGCG
>CATWCG010000123.1:0-5875 GCA_958349165.1 uncultured Actinomyces sp.
GTCTTACACCCAGGATAGGCGACTGGTTGGACGTGGGGTCGATTGGTGGCGGCTTGCAGTCCGGCGGGACGCAGATGTGCATGGCCCTTCGTATCGTGCCGTTATGGGTATGTCACTTGTTTTTCTCCTGGTTGGACTGGTCGTGGGCGCTCTGCTCGGGTACGTGGGGGCGGTGGCGCGCCGCGCGTCGCAGCCGGGCGAGGACGTGGGCGCGCTGCGCGCGGAGGCCGCACGGTGGCAGGCGCGGGCCGAGGAGCTGTCCCGGCACGTCGAATCCGCCGAGGCCCGCTCCCAGGGGGACGCCTCCGTGTTGCAGGCCCTCGCCCCGGTCCGCGCGCAGCTGGAGCAGATGACGCTGCGCGTCGACCAGATGGAACAAGCGCGGGCACGCCAGCACGGGGCACTCGCCGAGCAGCTGCGCGACGCCGCCCAGCGCGAGGCGGACCTGGCCCGCACGACCGCCTCCCTGGAGGGCGCCCTGCGCTCGCGCAGCGCGCGCGGCACGTGGGGCGAGGTCGAGCTCGCCCGCATCCTCGAAGCATCCGGCATGATGGCGCACGTCGACTTCGCGGAGCAGCGCTCGATCGCCTCGCTCACTCAGGGACGAGGCCTGGGCGCGGGCAGCGCATCGACTGACCGCGGGCGCCCCGACGTGACGATCCACCTGCCGGGCCAGGGGTTCCTCGCCCTCGACGCGAAAGCCCCCATGGACGCCTACCTGCGGGCCTGCGGCATCGAGGACAGCGGCGAGGATGCGGAGGCTCGGCGCCGCACGGAGCTCGCCGCGCACGCGAAGGCCCTGCGTTCCCACGTGGAGGCGCTCGCTGCGCGCGACTACGCGCGCGCCCTCGGTTCCTCGCCCGAACTGGTGATCCTCTTCGTCCCCTCGGAGGCGGCGCTGAGCGCCGCGCTGCGCGCGGACGGCGCGCTCCTGGACGATGCGATGGCGCGCGGCGTGGCCCTGTGCTCCCCCGTCACCCTGCTGGCGGTTGCCCGCACGTGCGCCACGGCGTGGGCGCGCACGACGATTAACGAGCAGGCTGACCAGGTCATCGCCCTGGGCCGCGACCTGTACGAGCGGCTCGGCGTCGTCGCCGGCCACATGGACAACCTGGGCAAGAGCATGACGAAGAGCGTCGACTTCTACAACAAGGCCGTGTCCTCCATGGAGACCCGCCTCCTGTCTCGGGCCCGCGGCGTCGCCGCCCTTCAGTCCGCCTCGAAGAAACACATGACGGCCGCCGAGATCGACCCGGATGCCGCCCAGGTCCGCGCCTTCACGAAGCCGGAGCTGACGGACCAGTAAGCGTGTCGGCGATGCCGTCCAACTGCGCGCGGATCTCCTCGAAAGGCCGGTCCAGGTCGAGCGTCCTCACGCCGATCTGGTTGCCGCTCATGCGATACGTGACGTCGGGCTGGATTTCCTCGTCGGTCGCGGCGTACAGGAGCATGCCCGACACCTCGACGCTCTTCCCCGCGCGCTCGAGGGCCGCCTGCTTGTTCTTCACATAGGCAAAAATCTGGTAGAGATTCCCCGAATGCACGGTCCTCTTATCGAAGTTGCTCTGCATCGTGGCCGCGTAGTACTTCGCGTCGATGATGAGCACGCGGTCGCGAGCGCTCAGGGTGATGTCACTGCGCATGGCGGGCAGGCCGTCCGAAACCCCATCGTCGAGCGCCCACTCGACGAACGAGGCACTGGCACGCAGCCGTGGGTGTTCCCTGCGGAAATACTCGAGGATGAACTTCTCATAGAGGCGGCTCATACGCTGCTCGTCGAAGAAATCCATCATGCGAGTGGCGCCGTCGCTCTGAGTCTGGAGCAGTCCTTTGACGACGAGCCAGCACACCGCCATCAGCATGCGGTACGTGCGATTGTTTCGGTCGTAGCGCATGTTCCAGTCGACCGCGTGCAGGTCGATGTCGCGCACGTCCGCGAAGAACACCATGAGCTTCTTCAGGCTCTTCTTGCGTGCCCGTGAGATGTCCGAGCGCACGAGCAGCGCGACCGTCGCCTTAATGACGCGGTTCATTGTCGTGTCGACGCTGAACTCGTCGTAGGAGCACACCAGCTGGCGGCGCCAAATCGCCTGCGATTTCACGGATTCGGTGACCTTGATTGTGCCGCGCAGGGAGGAACGGGCCTCGGTTCGGCTGACGTATTCCTGCCCGAGGCCTCGTTTGAGCTGCAGAGACACGCCCCGCTCGAGGATCGCGGCGCACAGCTCGGCCGCGTTATCGAAGTCTTCCGTGGCCACGGAACGGTAGCCCTGTTCGGTGAGTGCCGAGAAGGCGTAGGCGAGCATGTGGAAGAGGTTGCGGACGCGGATCACCGCAGCGGCCTACGCAGCCTGTCGGCCCACTCGCGGACCTTGCCGGGTTCGTCGAACCAGTACTCCTTGAGCATCGGGATGAGCTCGTACTCCACGATCGAGGCCATGGCCGCGTCGGTGCACGAGTCGGCGTCCATGTTGCAGAAGTAGCTGTGTCCGATGCAGAAGCCATCACCGAGGGACTCGTCCTCGGCGATCTCCTTGTTGAGCGACACCACCTCGCCCACCAGGGCCTCGAACCTCGGATTATCGAGGCCGGCGCGATAATCGCGGAAGCCGTCGGAGTCGAAGGCGGGGCGCAGTTCCACGAAGGCGAAGCGGCGGCGCAGCGCGTAGTCGAGCATCGCAAGGCTGCGGTCCGCCGTGTTCATCATGCCGATGATGTGGACGTTTGCCGGCACGCTGAACAGCTCGTGGGAGTAGAGGAGCTGGAGTTCGTTTCCGCGCTTATCGCTTTCGATGAGCATGAACAGCTCACCAAAAATCTTGGAGAGGTTACCGCGGTTGATCTCATCAATGATGAAGAAGTAGTCGTTCTCCTCATCGTCGGCTGCCTTCTTACAGAAGGAGTAGAAGGCTCCCTTGACCAGCTCGAATCCCTCGCCGGACGGACGATATCCCTCGATGAAGTCCTCGTAGGAGTAGCTCTGGTGGAACTGGACCAGCATGACGCGCGAAACATCCTTGACGCCCATCATCGAGTACGCGAGACGCTTGGCTGCGTAGGTCTTGCCGACGCCGGGCGCGCCCTGCAGGATGATGTTCTTCTTCGCCTTCAGCAGGCCCACGATCGCGTCGTATCGCTCTCGGTCCATGTAGACGGACGCCAGGAAGTCATCGGCCGAATATTCGGGGAAAACCGCCGACGGCTCCTCGATGTCCACAGGGTCGTCACCGTCCAGAAAGGAGGCCTCAATCCGTTTCACGAGTTCCTGGTCGTAGGTAATATCGGTGAGCGTCTTCATTGCGAACTGTTGATCGCTTCGCCAGCTTCCCTGACGCTTCCACGTTACCTCGCGTAGGTGGGGATACTTGCCACCATCTGGGTCATAGACGTAGTCGCCCGTGACGACGCCGTGGCCGATGATCTCCTTCAAGCCTCGCTTGACGAAGATAACGTCACCAGGCTTCATCTCATTCGCGAACTGCCAGACTGCCCTCGCCGAATTCGCCTGGGACGTACTATCACCGCGAGTTTCGAGCAGCCGTTGTCGCATTTCCTCCTTGGTGGCGTACTCCCTCAGATCACCAAGCTGATGCCACCCAATCCCCATAACGCCACGCTCGTAAAACTCGTCCCACATGCAGGCTCCTTCTCCGGGAGCGTAGAGCCAGTAGCGCACGGTCTGCACGCCGTCATCCCCGAGTGCGGTCGTCTGCATTGTTCTCTCCTTCAGAAGCTCGTCCATGAGTACTGGCTATCCGTCGCCATGGCCACACACTACCACGGCGTGACCGGCGACACGCTTCACGCTCGCACTGGCTCGACAGCAAAGCCGGGCCACGCTCGCGCGACCCGGCCACGGCCTCGTCGGAGGACCCCTCCCTCACTCAGTGTCGGCCAACACGCCCACGTCACGTGCGGCCTGACGCAGGCGCTTATCGCGCGTCCACAGCGACACGCCGGGGGTCACGACGACGCTCGCCAGGAGCCCCACGTCGACCGCACTGAGCCCCCTGCCCCACAGCCGCCGCTCCTCGACGAGGTGCCGGACCCCCTGATCGTCGACATTGCGAAGGACCATGAGGCGCTCGATCGCCTTCAGGAAGACCGACCGGTCCTTGAGATTCCCCAACGCGAGCTCGGTGATGACACTCTGGTGCACGCACACCTGGTCGCGCTCGAGCAGGTCGACCAAAACAGGCTCAGTTTTCCGCAGGTGGTCGATCCAGATGTTCGTGTCAACGAGGACTCTCATGCGCGCTGCCGACTCCGAGGCGCAGCCTCTGCCGCCGGATCACTGCCGCCGAGCGCAGCGAGCTGCCGCCCGGTCTCGATGCGGACGAGGAGTTCGACCGCATCCCTGATCAACGTGGATCGTTCGCTGATCCCAGTGAGTTCCTCGGCGCGCGCGAGCAGGTCATCATCGAGTGTCACTGTGGTTCTCATGGCTACCTCCACAACAATGCTAGCATCATATGAGTCACCATTTGATGCATACATTGGTTCACCCGGCAACACCATCAACCACCTCTCGCATGGAAACTCACCCCGATACGCAAAGCCAACCGGCCCAGGAGGGGCGAATCACCACCCGGCAGAGCGGGATAAAGCTCGGTGGCCCATATTGTCGAAGGCCGTCGATGTCCATTCGACCCAACGGCCCCACACAGGTACGAAAGAGGGCCGCCCGAGAACACGTGCAACCAACCTTGCTCAAACTGCAGTCCACTTCGCCCAAATCGGGCCATTTTCGATGATTTTCAGCGAAGTGGACTGCGTTTTGGGACAGGAGACCGGTGACAGCACCGCACCAACAACAAAGCCGGGCCACGCCCCCGCGCGACCCGGCTACCGCCTCGTAAGGTCGAGGAAATTTAGGCAACCTCCACCGTCACAAGCGGAACGATTCCGCTCAGCGCATCCCCCAGCGCGTCTTCGGCACGGTCGAGCTCATAGCGCATCTGCAGGTTCATCCAGAACCCCGGGGTCGTACCGAAGTAGCGGGACAGCCGCATCGCGGTGTCCGCCGTGATTCCCCGCTTCCCATGAACAATTTCATTGATACGACGAGGCGGAACACCGATAGCAACGGCGAGCTTGTGCTGCGTGATTCCGAACCCCTCGATGAAGTCTTCCATGAGGACTTCGCCCGGGTGAATCGGAGCAATTCTAGTGGTAGTCAACGATCTCAACCCCTTCTGGACCAGCGTCGCCCAGGCCGCCACCCTTCACGGACGCGCTCACCACGAGCGGCGAGGGTCTGCCCGAACAAGCGAGCGCACACGATTGCCCTGCATCGCAAGATCAGGCAGCTTCGGATCTATCAACGCGAGAATGCCGAGCATATCCCGCAGCCGCCTACGGATGTCGACGGACAGCAAGTTCTCATGATGAGCCACACGATTCCTCAGCTTCCTCACTCGATCGAGCTGATCACCCAGCCTCTCACGACCCGAGTCCGAAGGGTCCGCATGGGGAAACGCATCCGACAAACATTCGTGCCACAACTGTTGACACTGCTGAGGCTGATCCCAAACCCTCGGCTTAATGAGATAGACCCAGGTTCCGAACATAAAATGCGACACAACATCATCGTGCGTGACGGCTGCCAAACGACGCGGATGAGTCTTTGGACGCAAGCGCGATTGCTCACGTGCAAAATTCTGGGCGACCGCAAGGCTCTTGTGAGTGACAAGATCGTAGAGCAAGGGGGCTGCGCCCTTACGGAGCGCCCAATCTTCCCCATAATCTATCCCTTGCTGATCATTCCAGGCCCGAAGCTTCCGGTCCATTGCATTACGTAGACCCACCTCAACAAACGCAATCGTTGAAAACAATGCTCCCGCAAGATCCGCAGCCCACAAATAGAGCTCACGAG
>CATWCG010000124.1:0-5850 GCA_958349165.1 uncultured Actinomyces sp.
CCCCCAACCGGCGCGGCCGTGCGCCTGGCCTGCGCCCTGCGGCGCGTCCCCTACGTCGCCGACTGCGCGGACATCGTCTCTGACGCCGCGGCGCTCGCCGGCGTGGCGCGCCCCGTCGTGCGCGCGGTCGCCGGCCTGGAGTCCTTCGCCCTACGCGGAGCGCGCCGCGTCGTCGCCGTGTCCGACGGGGTCGCCGGGCGCGCGCGGGACCTGGGCGCGCCCGACGTCGCGGTCGTGCCCAACGGGGTGCGTGTGCCCGAGGCCGTGGCCGCCGGCGTCCCCGAGGGTTTCCCCACCTGCGGCGGGCCCGTCTTCGTCTACGCGGGCACGGTCGCCCACTGGCTGGCCCCCGAGGTCTTCGTCGACGCCTTCGAGCGGGCTCGCGAGCGGCTCGGGGATGCGCGCCTCGTGTTCGTCGGGCAGGGGAGTGGCTGGGAGGAACTGGCCGAGCGTGCGCGGCGCGTGGCCGACGTCGAGCTGATCCCCGCCGTCAGTGCCGAGGAGGCCGACCGCTGGATGGCGCGAGCGAGCGCGACGCTGGCTTCTTTGCGTCCGGGCGGCTACGACTACGCCTATCCGACGAAGATCCTGGCCTCCCTGGCGCAGGGGACCCCCGTCATCTACGCCGGCCCGGGACAGGCGGCCCGCGACGTGCGCGAGGCTGGGCTCGGGGCGGCCTGTGGGCTCGACGCCGATCAGGTGGCCGAGGCCATGGTCGCCGTCGCGTCGGGCACGCTGAACTGGGTGGGGGAGGAGCGTGCGCGGGCGTGGGTGCGCGAGCATCGCTCGGTCTCGGCTTCCTCGCGCGCGGCGGCAGCGGTGGTTCGTTCGGCGCTCTGAGGGACTTCGAGCGCGGGCGGGACTGTGGGTTTCTCCGGTCCGGGGATTGTCCCTACCTCGTCTCAGAATCCGCCGCATTATCATTTCAGTTCGTATCGGTTTGCATGTGTAACTATTCTCATGTTTACAGTTACAACATAAGTAACTAAAATCTCGGTTGTCACATTAGCAACTCGAAGGATGACTATGCGCTCCCCGTGGAGGAAACTCGCAGCCGGGCTCACCATGGCACTCGGCGCCGCCGTCGCGGCCCTCGTGCCCCCCGCCCAGGCAGCCACCGGCATCATCATCGCCATCGACCCCGGGCACGGGGGTTCCGACCCTGGCGCGGTCGCCAACGGCCTGCAAGAAAAAGACCTGACCCTCGCCGTCTCCCTGGCCCTCAAAGAGGAACTCGAGACCTACGACGGCGTCACCGTCGTCATGACCCGAACGAGCGACACCAGGCCCTCGGAGAACCTCAGCGACGACCTGTCCAGCCGCGTCCAGATGGCCGCTGCCGCCGACGCCGACGCCCTCGTGTCGATCCACTTCAACTCCGCCTCGCCCATCGCGCGCGGGGCGGAAGTCTGGTACGGCAACTCCTCGTCGTACAACTATGCGACCCACACGCAGGGCCGCAAACTCTCCACCAACATCCAGGACCAGCTGACCTCCCTCGGCCTGGCCGACCGCGGCATCAAGACCCGCGACAACCCGTACTACGACTACCCGGACGGATCCACGGGCGACTACTACGCGATCATCCGCCAGGCCCGCGAGGAAAACATGCCCGGCATCATCGTCGAGCACGCCTTCGTGACCTCAACGTCGGACGCTCAGCTGCTGCGTGACCCGAACTTCGTGCGCTCCCTCGGCGTCGCCGACGCGACCGGCATCGCCCAGACCTACGGGCTGAGCAAGGGCGCCTGGGAGAAGTCGGGCGACTCCTGGCGTTTCGTGCGCGACGGCGTCGCCAAGACCGGCTGGTTCAACGCCGGCGGCCGCTGGTACTGGGCCGGATCCAACGGTCGCACGGTCCGCGGCTGGTCCACCATCAATGGACGCCGCTACTTCTTCGACGACTCCACCGCGATGGTGACGGGCTGGAAGCAGGACGGCGGCAAGTGGTACTACTTGCGTCCCGACGGCGACATGGCCACCGGCTGGATCAAGGACGGGCGCTCCTGGTACTACCTCGGCTCCGACGGCGTCATGGCCACCGGCTGGCTCAAGGAACGCAACGACTGGTACTGGCTGGGAACCTCCGGCGCGGCCGCCGTGGGCTGGACGAAGGTCGGCGGCGACTGGTACCTCTTCGACGACGACGCACGCATGCTCACCGGCTGGCAGCTGACCGAGGACGACAACGAGTGGTACTACATGCACGCCAACGGCGTCATGGCCACCGGATGGCTGCTCGACCGCGGGTCCTGGTACTACCTGGACGGCGAGGGCACCATGAAGAAGGGCTGGGTGACGGTCGGCGGCGTCTGGTATTACATGCGTTCTTCCGGCGCGATGATGACGGGCTGGCTGCTCGATGGCAACACGTGGTACTGGCTGGACCCCTCCTCGGGGGCCATGGCCACCGGTACCGTGACCGTTGAGGGTCGGGCCTCCTCCTTCGCATCCTCCGGCGCGTGGCTGGGTTACGCGGACGGCGCCGGCGCACCGGCAGCGGACGCCGCCTCCCGTTCCGCCTCGCGCGCCGATTCCGTGACGAACGCGGCCGGTCAGCGCCTCATCATGACCGCGCCCATGGCCTCGCGCTCGGAGGTTATCGACGACATGGTGAGCGCGTGGAATTCGGCGGGCCATGCGTATCCGTCCGCCCTGGCTTCCGGCGGCGCGGCGTCGATCCGCGATTTCGCGGGCATCGTCTACGACGAGGCCGTGGCTGAGGGCGTCTCCCCCGAGCTGGTCTTCGTCCAGTCCATGAAGGAGACGGGCTGGCTCGGCTTCGGCGGCGACGTGAGCGTCGGCCAGTTCAACTTCGCCGGCATCGGCGCGGTCGGCGGCGGCGCGCAGGGCGCCTCCTTCCCCGACGTTCGTACCGGTATCCGCGCCCAGGTCCAGCACCTGCGCGCCTACGCGGACCCGAACGTGACGACCGCGTCCCTGGCGAATCCGGTTGTGGACCCGCGTTTCACCTACGTGCGCAAGGGTGCTGCCCCCGTCGTCGAGTACCTGGGCATCCAGGAGAACCCGAATCGCACCGGCTGGGCGGCTGCCCGCGGGTACGGAGGCGACCTGGTGTCCATGATGAACACGTACTTCTAGGGGTATCTCACCTCCTCACGAGGCCGGGGCCAGTTGCGCAGTTGAGCGCGGCTGGCCTCGGCCTCGGCGTTCGTGGGCTATGGTCGAGGTCGCGCGGGGGTGCATATCGCGTCTGTCACATTGGATCGCGTCGCCTCGTTCGAGCAACATGTCAAGCGAGTTGCCCTATGATGAGGCAGGGAAAGACAATGTGTGTCTATCGACAAGGAGTGTGCAATGGCCACAGAAACCTGGTTGTACATCTATGAGGGTGCGCCTCGCAGCGACGAGGAGCGCAGGCCCATCTACATTGGGATCGGTGAGAGCATGGGGCGCGTGTTTGAGCAACACAATCCCGACGCCGAGAGGCTCCGCGATGCGGAGGGGACCCTTATCCGCCAGACCGTTGAGCCGTTTTCGAGCCGCAAGGACGCGCTCAGGGCCGAGGCTATCGCCATCCACGTCGCCTCTCTCATGGGGCTGGATCCGATCTATGACGCTGAGGACGAGGACGAGCTGTTCAATGAGGACGACAAGATGGTCACGAACATTGCGGGGACGAAGACGAGCAAGCACCTGGGGCCGGCGATTTTGACGCGCGATGGTGAGGTCGCTCAGGATGAGATGAAAGCGACGATCATCGTGCCCATCACTCCGGACTCTCTCGAGGGGCGCGCCTCGGCGTTCGGCGGCAATCCCGGCGAGGTGTTTATCGAGCGAGCCGCGCAGGCCTGGAACGTCGCGCCTGACAAGCGTCCGAAGATTAGGCGGCTCGTCGCCGTTTTAACGGGGAGCCGTCACGTGATCCTGGGGTCCTGGGAGGTGGACCCCAGCCGCGAGTGGGAACTCGTCTGTCCGGATGCGAACCCGCCCTACAGGACGCGCGTCCGTGTTCCCGTTCCGCACCCGGAGAACGATGATGTCGATGGGTTCAAGGGCATGCGCTATGTGGGGGCTCTCCAGCCGCAGCCGGTCTATTCCCCGGACATCTCCTAGCCCGATCCCCGTGACGCGATGGCTGCAAGGGGCACCGCTCATCATCGATCGGTGGTGTGCCATCGTGACGGGTATGAGCCCTCAGTGATTCAGCCGTCAACGGCTCACGCGTGGAGGGGGTTGTGCGCACATGGACAGGCTGTCCTCGCTCGGCTGCCCCACAAACCTGATGCCGGTGGGCTGCCCGCATCCGGATAGGTTGTGCCGCGCGGCGGCGGCACGCGCCCTCGTCAGCGGTGGGCTGCCCGCATCCGGATAGCTTGTGCACATCCGCATTGCGCCCGGCCATCTGGCAGTCGGCGAGCAGGCGCATGCGGGGCATCGTCACAGGTGAGGGAAGACGAACTGGGCGTGAGCGAGGCCCCGGGCGCTTGCGGAAAGCGCCCGGGGCCTGCCTCGTTAGTGCGGTGATCAGCCGCGCAGGGACGCGACGTAGGCGTCGATGCGCTGCGAAGAGTCCTCGGGCGTGAAGCCGGTGGCCTTGATCTTCGTCAGGTCCAGGACCGAGGACAGGGGGCGCGGAGCGACCTCGCGACCGGCGAAGTACTCTTCCGTAGTCACGGGCGTCACGTCCTCCGGATCGCGGCCACACAGCTCGAACACGCGCTTGGCGACCTGCGCCCAGCTCATCACCGGGCCCTCGCCCGACAGGTTGTACGTGCCGAACTCGGCGCCGGTGGTCAGCAGGTGAATGATGCCGCGCGCCAGGTCGGACGTGAAGGTCAGGCGACCCACCTGGTCGGACACCACCGAGGGGGAGGTGCCCTGATCGGCCAGGGAGGCCATGGTCTTCAGGAAGTTCTTGCCGTCGCCCACCACCCAGGAGGTGCGCACGATGTAGTGCTTCGGCGTCGAGGCCACCGCCGCGTCGCCGCCCGCCTTCGACTGGCCGTACGCGCCCAGGGGAGAGGGGGCCTCGTCCTCGACGTGCACGTCCTGCGTGCCATCGAACACGTACTCCGTGGAGATGTGGACCATCGTCACGCCGTGAGCCGTCGCCTCGCGGGCCAGAACGGCCGGGCCCGTCGAGTTCGCCTGCCAGGTCGCGCGTCGGCCCTCGGGAGTCTCAGCGCCGTCCACGTTCGTCCACGCGGCCGCGTTGATCACGACATCGATGTCATCCCACGGGAGTGCCGCCACCGCCTCGGCGTCGGAGATCGACACCTCCGGCAGATCCACGCCCGTGACCGTGAAGCCCGCCTCGGGCAGGGCGCGCATCAGCTCGCGTCCCAGCTGGCCATTCGCGCCCGTCACGAGGGCGCGGCGCCCTGCGGGGACCGGGGCTGGGAACGGCGTCACGTCCGCCAGGCGCGGGTGAGCCTTGTCCTTATCCGACAGGATGGCGCGCTCAAGGGGGATAGGCCAATCCACCGCGGCCGTCTCGTCCGCGAGGTTCAGGAAGGTGTAGCGCGCGTCGGGCGACCAGTGGTCGTTCACCAGGTACGTGTACGCCGTGTTCGGCTCCAGCGTCTGGTAGGAGTTGCCCACGCCCTTGGGGACGAAGACGGCGACACCCGGGTCGATGATCGTCGTGTAGACCGTGCCGAACGAGGGGCCCTCGCGCAGGTCCACCCACGCGCCAAAGACGCGGCCCGTGGCGACCGAGACGAACTTGTCCCACGGCTCCGCGTGGATGCCTCGGGTCACCCCGACCTCGTCGTTGAAAGAAATGTTGTTCTGCACGGGGCCGAAATCCGGCAGGCCCAGCGCGACCATCTTCTCGCGCTGCCAGTTCTCCTTGAACCAGCCTCGGTTATCGCCGTGAACAGTCAG
>CATWCG010000125.1:0-5830 GCA_958349165.1 uncultured Actinomyces sp.
AGGTCGAGGGCGTGGCGGGTTTCGACGATCGAGTGCAGGGATTGCACGCCGTTGATGTCGTCGAGGGCGGCGCGCAGCACGAGGGTTTCGACGAGGGGTTGCATGGACATGTCGCCGACGTAGGATCCCGATCCCTGGCGCACCGTGACGATGTCGAGGGCCTGGAGCTTGCGCAGGGCCTCGCGCACGGAGGAGCGCGAGACGCCGAGGTCGGCGCACAGCGCGGATTCGGTGGGCAGGCGGTCCCCGGGGCGCAGCCCGTGGCGCAGGATGTAGGACTTGACCGCGTCCATCGTGACGGAGGATCGCGTATCAATGTGCGCTGGTGCCGCGCGGTTTGCGTCGGTGGATCCGGGTACTTGTGCTGTAATCTCTTGCACAGATTTGTCTGACAACATAAGATAAGTATAGCGAGCGGAACAAAAGATCCGCACGTTCCATTTCTCGAAGATGAGGAGCGAGAGCATGCGAATGCGCAAACACTTCGCAACCGGCGCTGCACTGGCCGCAGCAGCCGCAATGGCCCTGACCGCGTGTGGCGGTGGCGGCGGAACGACAGCCTCCGGCACCGGCACCGGCACCGAGCTCAACGTCGCCGCCGCCTACACGAGCGACGACTTCGGGCCCCTGACCACCGGCGCCCTTCCCATGGGCACCAACTGGCAGGTCCTTGAGGGCCTGTACCGCCTGGACCGCACCGACTACAGCGTCAGCCCCGCCCTGGCTGCCGGTGACCCCGTCATGGTATCCGACACCGAATACGAGATCTCCCTGCGCGACGGCGCCAAGTTCTCCGACGGCACCGATGTGACGGCCGAGGACGTCGTGGCTGCCTTCGGCAAGGCGACGGCCGAGGGCTCGATTTTCGGCCAGTTCTTCACCTTCATCGACTCGATGGAGGCCAAGGACACCACGACCGTCACCGTCCACCTTAAGCACCCCTTCGCCTCCCTGAAGGAGCGCCTCGCGATCCTCATGGTGACCCCCGCCTCCGCTGACGCGGCCGCCATGAAGTCCAACCCCATCGGCTCGGGCCCCTACAAGTACACCGAGGTCGGCGAGCAGAAGGTCGTCGCGGTCCCCAACGAGTACTACAACGGCAATGCGCCCGCGACCGTTGATACGATCAACTGGCTGCCCCTGAAGGACGACACCCCGCGCCTGTCCGCCGCCTACGACGGCACGGTCGACGTCGTCGAGTCCGTCCCCGCCTCCGCGCAGGAAGACCTCACCTCCAAGGGCTGGAAGGTCGACGCCAAGCCCGGCTACGGCAACGCCTTCATGATGTTCAACACCCAGAAGGCCCCCTTCGACAAGCCCGAGGTGCGCCGCGCGTTCCTCAGGGCCATCAACCGCCAGGCCCTGATCGACACCGCCCTCGACGGCCAGGCCGTCCCGGCGACGTCCTTCCTGCCCGAGGCCAACCCCTTCTACAAGAAGCCTTCGACGGATCTGTCCTACGACAAGGACGCGGCCGCCAAGCTCCTGTCTGATGCGGGCGTCTCCGGCCTGACGATCAACCTGACCACCACCGATCACCCGTGGATCGTGGCCATGGTTCCCCAGATCAAGGCCGACCTCGAGGCCATCGGTATCACCGTGACCCACGAGGCTTCCGCTTCCAACGCCATGTACTCCAACATCACGGACGTTGATAACCCCACCTACGACGTCATCATCGCCCCCGGCGACCCCTCGGTCTTCGGCAACGACCCCGGCATCATCATGTCCTGGTGGAACGGCGACAACATCTGGTCCAAGAAGCGTGACGGTTGGCAGGTCTCGGATCCCGACTCCTTCAACCAGCTCCAGGGCATCATCGAGGAGGCCGGCCAGGTCGAAGGCGATGCCGCCAAGGCCAAGTGGGGCGAGGCGCAGGATCTTCTCGCCGAGAAGACCGTCCTCTTCCCGCTGGTCTTCCGCAACGTGCTCACCGGCTCCAACCCCGAGAAGGTGGACGGCTTTGAGCCGATCGCCTGCACCGGCCTGCAGCTCGTCGGTGTGAGCGTCAAGTAAGCCCCCTAGGGGCCGCGTAGAAAGGAGGGGTGGAGCGCCCACCCTGAGGCAGACGCCACAGTTGGGCGCCACCCCTCCTTTTTCGTATCCAAAATCCGTTGAAATGGAGGTCTAGCAGTGAATAACCTTCTGCGACTCATCGGACGACGACTGGTGGCCTTGCCGATCATGGTGGTCGGCGTGTCCTTCCTCGTCTTCTCAATCATGTGGCTGTCTCCCGTGGATCCCGCCTACTCGGCGCTCGGTGAGTCGGCAACCCCCCAAGCCCTCGAGGCGTATCGGGCACAACACGGTCTCAACGACCCGTTCTTCATCCAGTACGGCCGCTACCTGTGGAACATGATCCACGGTGACCTCGGCACCTACGGCGCGGGCTCGTCCAGCGTGTCGGACCTGGTGTCCAAGGCCCTGCCCCTGACCCTGCAACTCACCTTCCTCGGTCTGTTCATCGCCGTGCTCATCTCCTTCCCGCTCGGCGTTCTCGCCGCGCTCTACCGCGACCGCTGGCCCGACCAGGTCATCCGCGTTTTCTCGGTCATCGGCATCGGCACCCCGTCCTTCTGGCTCGCGGCCCTGCTGGTTCTTGCATTCTTGCACTCGCCCCTGAAGGTCTCCGGCGAAGTGCCAGCATTGACCGTCAACCCGACCGGCTGGTTCCTGCGCATGCTTCTGCCCGCCATCGCCCTGGCGGTCCCAGTCATCGGTCAGATGACCCGCGTCGTGCGCACCTCAATGGTCGAGGAGCTGGACCGCGACTACGTCCGCACCGCCGTCGGCGCGGGCATCCCCAAGAGCATCGTCGTGGCCCGCAACGTCCTGCGTAACGCGCTCATCACCCCCGTCACCGTCCTCGGCCTGCGCGTCGGGTACCTGATGGGTGGCGCGGTCGTCATCGAAATCATCTTCTCCATCAACGGCATGGGCAAGGCGGTGCTGCTCAAGGGCATTCAGGAGAACTGGGTGACCCTGGTGCAGGGAGGCGCTCTCGTCGTCGCGATCGCCTTCATCATCGTCAACATCATCGTCGATGTGCTCTACCTGCTCATCAACCCGCGTATTAGGTCGGTGTGAGTTATGAATCAGAAAGAAAAGCTCGCAAAGGTCACCAAGAAGGGCGCCCGCTTCTCGCGCATCGGCGCGATGTCCGTGGGAGCCAAGATCGCGATCGTCGTCCTGGCGCTCGTCGTTGTCATATCCTTCCTGGCGCCCTACATTTCCCCCTACAACCCCGAGGCCATTGCCGGCAAGTGGCAGGCTCCCTCCGGTGAGCACCTCTTCGGAACGGACCACGTGGGTCGCGACGTCCTGGCGCGCGTGCTGTACGGCGGCCGCTACTCGCTGATGATCGGCCTCCTGTCGACCCTGGTCGCCCTGTTCTTCGGCGCGATCATCGGCTCCGTCGCCGCGGTCGTGCGCAAGAGCCTGTCCGAGACGATCATGCGCATCCTCGACGTCATCATGGCGGTGCCCGGCATCGCCATGGCGGCCGTCACGGTTCTCGTCTTCGGTAGCGCCCTGTCGAAGCAAGGCAACACGATTGGCCTCCTCCTCGTCATCGTGTGCTCGATCGCCTTCGTTTACATCCCGCAGTTGGCGCGCATCGTCCGCGCCAACGTGATGGCCGCCTACGGCGAGGACTACGTGCGCGCGGTCATCGTGTCGGGCGCCCGCGCCCCGTGGATCCTCGTCAAGCACGTCATGCGCAACACCGCGGCCCCGGTGCTGGTCTTCGCCACGGTCCTCGTCGCCGACGCCATCATCCTCGAGGCCTCCCTGACCTTCATCGGGTCGGGCCTCCAGGCGACCGAGGTCCCCACGTGGGGCAACGTCCTGTCCGAGGCCTCGTCGAACCTGTCGGTCCTGCAGGGTAAGTGGTGGACGGCCTTCTTCCCCGGCCTGTTCATCATGATCACCGTCCTGTGCCTGAACCTCCTGTCCGAGGGCATCACGGACGCAATGGTCGCCGCGCCCTCCTCGGCCGCTGTCGCCCAGGTCGACAAGGACACCGACCGCGAGGCCGACCGCCTCCTGCTCGACCCCCGCCTGGCCTACGCCGAGCAGGCCGAGTCCCTGCAGGCCCGCCTCGACGACCTCAAGGCCGTCGAAGGGCAGCGCCACGACCGATTTGTCGCTTCCTTCGAGGCCACCCCGCTGCTCGAGGTCAATGACCTGTGCATCAAGTTCGAGCGTCACGGCGACGTCAACGTCGTCGACCACGTGTCCTTCAAGGTGCGCCCCGGCGAGACCATGGGCCTCGTGGGCGAGTCCGGCTGCGGCAAGTCGATCACCGCCCTGACCATCATGGGCCTCATCGACCCCAAGGCGCAGATCACGGGCGAAATCCTCTACCAGGGCGAGAACCTGCTAGACAAGTCCATCGAGGAACGCCGCGCCCTCCTCGGCCACGAGATGGCCATGATCTACCAGGACGCGCTCTCCTCGCTCAACCCCGCCATGCTGATCAAGGCTCAGATGAAGCAGCTGACCAGCCGCGGCGGCACGCGCAGCGCCGAGGAACTCCTCACGCTGGTGGGCCTGGATCCCAAGCGCACCCTCGAGTCCTACCCGCACGAGCTCTCCGGCGGCCAGCGCCAGCGCGTTCTCATCGCCATGGCCCTGACCCGCGACCCGAAGCTCATCATCGCGGACGAGCCGACCACCGCCCTGGACGTCACCGTCCAGAAGCAGGTCATCGCGCTGCTCAACGAGCTGCGTGAGAAGCTCGGATTCGCCATGATCTTCGTGTCCCACGACCTGGCGCTCGTCGCCGAGGTGGCTCACCACATCACCGTCATGTACGCCGGTCAGGTCATCGAGCAGGCCCCCACCACGGAGCTGCTCACGCACCCCACCCACGAGTACACGCGCGGCCTACTGGGCGCCGTCCTCTCGATCGAGTCCGGCTCCGGGCGCCTGCACCAGGTCCCCGGAACGGTGCCCTCGCCTCGCGACTTCCCGGTCGGCGACCGCTTCGCCCCCCGGTCCTCGCACCCCGAGTACGGCCTGGACATCCGCCCGGTCCTCACCGAGGTCGGTCCCGAGCACGTCTACGCGGCCCTGCCACCCCAAGACGAGGCACAGGGCACCTACGGAGTGCCCGAGGAAATGAACGCAAAGGAGGAGACGCGATGAGCGACAACACCCCGATCATCGAGCTCAGGCGCGTTGAGGTCACCTTCAACTCCCGCACCGGCTCCCTGCTCCGGCCCAACAGGGTGCGCGCGGTGCGCGGCGTCGACATGTGCATCGAGCGCGGCCAGACGCTCGGCATCGTCGGCGAGTCCGGCTGTGGCAAGTCCACGACCGCGAACGTCATGTGCGGCCTCCAGATGCCGACGAAGGGCAAGGTGTTCTTCAACGGCAAGGAAGTCACGAAGCGCAGCGCGGCAGCACGCCGCGAGATCGGCCGCGTCGTCTCCGTGGTCTTCCAGGACCCGGCGACGGCCCTCAACCCCCGCATGCACGTCGCGGACCAGCTCGCTGACCCGCTGCGCGTGCACCGCATCGGCACCGAGGCCTCGCGAGCCAAGCGCGTGCGCGAGCTGATCTCGCTCGTCGGCCTGCCCTCGAGCGCCCTCGACGCGCTGCCGGGCCAGCTCTCGGGCGGCCAGCGTCAGCGCGTGGCCATCGCCCGCGCCCTGTCCATCGGCCCCGACGCGATCATCGCGGACGAGCCCACGAGCGCGCTCGACGTGTCGGTGCGCGCACAGATCCTGAACCTGCTCACGGACCTCAAGAAGGAACTGGGCTTGGCGATGGTCTTCATCTCACACGACATTCAGACGGTTCGTTACGTTTCGGACCGCATCGCCGT
>CATWCG010000126.1:0-5823 GCA_958349165.1 uncultured Actinomyces sp.
GCGGGGAGGGGGCTCAGAGCGCGCCGAGTCGCGACGACGATCCGGCGCGGCTCGTCGTCATCGTCGTGCACCTTCAGGAGGGGGCGGACCCGGAGGTCACGCTCGCCTCGATCAACGAGGCCGTGGCCGGGGTTTTTCCGGGCGCCTCCGTGACCGTGGAACGCGAGTATCGCAATGTCTTCCAGGGCTACGCGCTGCGCGCGCCCGCCGGGTCGCTGGATGCGATTCGGGCAGTGAGCGGCGTGAAGCTGGCGGCGATCGAGGGCGAAATGCGCGTGCAGTAGCGCCGCGGCGGCGTCGGGCGAGGCGGGGGCGCCATTCTGTGAACGTGGAATTCCGCGACCTGATGCGCCTGTGTGTCTACTTGCTTCAAATTAAGATAAAATTAGAAGTAACTTGATGTTCGTGTGAACGGAGAAGCCATGAAGACTCCCGTCCCTCCGCCCTATCGGCTTGGCGAGCTGCGCGAACGCGTCATTGCCAGTTTGGCGAACGCCGATGATGAGCGACATCTCTTCGTTCTCCGTGCCCTCGCTGGCGGACTGGACGATCCAGAGTATCGCCCGTGGGAGTATTACTTCCGTGCCGAGCCGGTACCAGAGGGCCTGACGCGTGAGGAGTGGTGGTACGCCGTGCGTACTGCGCGCGCCTCGACGGCCCGGCCCACTCCCTTTGTCATGACGGACGGGACACGCCTGACGTTTAATCTCCCAGATCGCTTCTTGCGGTCGAATGAGGAGGTGACGGCGCAGGCGCGCGGTCAGGTGGAGCTGCCCGGAGAGGTGGCGACGAAAGGGGTGAGGGATAGGTACCTGATCAACTCTCTCTACGAAGAGGCGATCACCTCCTCCCAGTTGGAGGGGGCGTCTACGACGCGGCGTGACGCGAAAAAGATGCTCCGAGAAAAGAAGGATCCGCGCACTCGCTCGGAGCGGATGATTCTGAACAATTTCCTTGCCCTCGAATTCGTGCGCGATCACTTGGGTGAGGAGCTCACTCCCGAATTCATCTGCGGGGTCCACCGCATCGTGACGGATGGGACGCTCGACGAGGCGGAGGATGCGGGGCGCCTGCAGCGCCAGGGTGAGGAGCGAATTCGTATCTACGGAAGTGAAGGCGATGAGCAGCTGCTGCATGTGCCGCCGCCGGCCGAGGAGTTGCCTGAACGGCTCCAGCGTCTGTGCGACTTCGCCAATGGCGTGGGGGAGTATGCGTCGCAATATGTGCCGCCCCTCGTGAGGGCGCTCGTCGTTCATTTCGTGATGGGCTACGACCATTACTTCGTCGATGGGAACGGGCGCACAGCCCGCGTCATCGCCCAGTGGGTCATACTTCGTGAGGGCTTCTTTCTCATGGACTTCGTGCCTGTCTCACGGCTTCTGCGCAGGGCGCCCGCGCAGTATGCCCGCTCGTTCCTTGAGGTTGAGCAAGATGAAGGGGATCTCACCTACTTCCTCATATGGCACGCCGAGGTCATGTGTCGAGCAATTCGTGAGCTGCATGAGTATCTGGCGAGAAAGTCCAAGGAGATGGGACAGATGAAGCATCTTCTGAGGCGCACCGAGCTCAATAATCGACAGATCGGGGTCATTGAGGAAGCGTTAAAGGATTCCGCTTTCACTGTGACAGCTGCTGCACATGCGGACAAGTACAGGGTGACGCTGCAGACGGCGCATGTCGATCTCCGTGGCCTTGAGGATGGGGGATATCTGATGCGTGTCAAGCGTGGCAGGAGTTTCGAGTGGTACCCGGTTCCAGATCTTCAACGCCGGGTTCAGGGAGCCGACGCGTAGTGCGAGTGTCATAAACGCCACGGTCGTTATGACTGAGATGGGGAACGAGAATCTTGCGGTGCGACGAAACGTCCAGTTGCTTCACATCTGATGGAGGGGTCTGGGTTTTTGGACCGTTTGTTGTGAGAGGGTTGTTCTGAGTAGTCCTGGCTGCTTGCGGCCGGGCAGAATGGATGACCACGAGGAAGTTTTCGAAGCACACGCCTGAGCAGATTGTCGTGAAGCTGGAGAAGGCCGAGGCGCTGCGAGGTGAGGGCATGAGTACGGCCCAGGCCTGGGGCGTGCTGGGTATCAGCGAGGCGACATTGTGCCGGTGGCGCCAGCGTTATGGGTCGATGAGTTCACCCGTCAACACCTGGCTGTCCGCGTCGAGCGGCGCATGGGAGCCGCCGACGTGATCGAAATGCTTGACCTAGCTGCTCTTACCCATGGGGCGCCCCAGGTGCTGCGCGCCGATAACGGGCCCGAATTCATCGCCGCAGCCTTGGGGCGCTGGGCCAGCGAGCACGACACGCTCCAAGCGTTCATCCCACCGGGCCAGCCGTGGCTGGGCGGGTTCGTGGAGTCCTTGCACAACCGCATGCGCGACGAACTCCTCGAGGACAACATGTTCGAGGACCTCAACCACGCGCGCGCTCTGATCGGCGCTTGATCCCAGCGCTTCAATGACGAACGCCCCCCGTAGCGCGCTCGGCTGGCTCTCGCCCAACCAATACGCGCGCCAATGGGCGCAACATCACCAATAGCAACCCTCAACCCGGTCCACAAAACCAGGCCAGGCCAAGACCAGGTCAGTCTGACGCGCCGCATCAACCATAAGTCGCATGCAATTCGGGTGCCCGAACTTTCTCCAGTACTCCAAAACGTTGCAATTCCAACGATGTGATTTCAATGTTTGAAATGTTTACATGGGAATTGCATGCGACATTTCTGAGGAACCACAACACGAGGCCACAAAGAACGCCAAGCAGGGGACGCTCAAGCCCAGGGGACACTCAAGCTCACAAGGCGCCCACATCCCCAGCCGCCACAACTGCCAGAAGCACAGGGGCACTGCACCCGATAAGGGGCGCTACACCCGATCTGGGGCACTGCACCCGAACAGAAGAGGTGCATTGCCTACGGATCGGGTGCAGCGCCCCACCACACAAGAACAAACGCGGAACTGGCACACCGAACCACTCCCCGTCACAACCAGCAACCCTCACAGCACCCGGTCCACAAAACCAGGCCAGGCCATGCGAGCCCCGTGAGCATCCCCAGGGCCGAGGCACAGGATGCGCACGCCTCAGATCAGGTCCTTCTTCTCCATGTACTTCATGGCGAGCCACCCGAAGGGGATCCGCCCGTAGAAGGTGACGAGACGGTAGAGCAGGGCGGTCGCGATCGCGACGGACGACGACACGCCAGCGACCGTCAGGCCCGAGGTGAGCGCCGTCTCGACCGTACCGATACCGCCCGGCGACGGGATGAAAGAGCCGGCCGCGTTCGCCGTCAGGTAGGTGATGGCGACCGTCGAGAAGTTCAGGGAACCGCCCATGGCCACCATCGCGGTCCAGAAGGCGCCCACGTAGCCGATGTTCATGAGCAGGTTGCCGCCGACCACGGCCGCCAGGCGTCGAGGCTGCCCGACGATCCACAGGAGGCGCGGGTAGACCTGCTGGTAGGTCGGCTGAATCTTCGCCCAGATCCAGCGGCGCACCTTCGGCACGGCGACGATGACGCCGACAGCGACCATGACGAGCGCGACGATTGCGAGGATCGTGCCGTAGGGGACGGACACGGACAGGGACGAGCCCGCGCTGACCATGACAAGGATCAGCAGGATGATCGTGATGAGCGCCTGCGAAATCTGCATGAGCGTCACCGTCGTCACGGCCATCGCCGTGGGGACGCGGCGCTTGCGCAGGTAGCGCAGGTTCAGGGCTGCAGGCCCCACGCCGGCGGGCGCGACGATCGTGATGATCGAGGCCGCGACCTGGGCGATCAGCGTGTCCTTGAAGGGCAGCTTCTCGGGAGACAAAGCGATGAGCGGCACCGCGGAGCCCACCCAAATGAGGCATGCGAGCACCGCGGACGCCGCCATCCACCACGGGTTCGCGCTGGTGACAGTGGAGACGAGGTCGCTGAAGTTCAGCGAGGAAACGACGATGAAGACCGCGATGAAGGCCACCGCGATCGTGAAGATCGTGCGCGGGCGGAAGCGCTGCAGGTCGGCCGTCGGCGCGGTCTCGGCCTCGGAGTCGCCCACGAGGGCGGCGCGCAGCTCGCCCAGCAGGTCGGAGCGGCGCAGGCGCTGGTTGATCGAGGCGGGCAGGACGGGCTTCTGGATGACGGGCGCGCACGCGATCAGCGTGTCCTCGCCGACGCAGCGGCGTCCCGCCTCGAGGGCGCGCTCGGGACCCACGGCCAGGGCCGTGAGGACCAGCATCTGGGCGATATCAATCGACTGGTTCAGCTCGGTGGTCGCCACCTCGCCGGAATCCCAGTCGAGGAGCCACACGTCGTTGGAGGCATCGACGACGACCGCCTCGGGCGTGAGGGCGCGGTGCGAAATGCCGCGGGTGTGCGCGTAGTGCAGCTGCTCCCACGCGCGGTCCAGGACCTCGTCCGAGGCCTGCTCGCCCAGCTCCGTGAGCGGCGTCGTCGGCGGGAGGGCGGACAGGACCATGATGATGGAGTCGTTCGCCGAGGCGATAGCGATGGGCTCCTGGGTGAAGACGCCGGCGCGCAGGGCCTGCAGCGTCGTGAACGATGAGCGCTCTGCCTGCGCCTTGAGCGAGGGCGACACCCACCTGCTGATGCCGCGCAGCCGCAGGTTGTTCCACATCTCGAGGAGGGTGCCCGTCAGCTCCTGACCCGGATCCATGACGATGAGCTCGTAGGCGAGCCCGGTGTCGCTCCACACCTGGTAGTGGCGGTGGTGGTCGGGGTCGGGGCGCCGCGTGACGGTGACGCCCATGTCGCCCAGGTCGGCGGGCATCTGGGTGAGGCGCCCGCGGGCGTTCTCCGCGACCGCCCACGTGGACAGGGGCTCGGTCGACGTGTCCAGGTCGGTGCGCACGATGCGCGAGGGGGTGATGCCGATACCGAGGAGGGCCTCCACGAGGGCGGCGCCCTTGGCCCGCTGGTCGTCGAATCCCATGACCCAGCGCGAGCCGGAGCCGAACGCGCGGCCGATGAACACGGAGATGAAGGCGACGGGCAGAGTCATCGAGGAGCGTAGGACGCCCAGGACCAGGATGATCCACAGGCCTGTCCAGCCCCAGCGAATGGCCTTCATGGACTGGGCTTCGCCGGCGGAGGTGAAGAGGGCGCACAGGGTGACGATGACCAGGTTGATCGCGATAGCGAAGCCGGTTTGGTGGCCCTGCGTGGCGATCGCGCGGTCCACGCTCAGGGGGGCGGTCAGGTAGGCGGGAAGGAGGCCGGTCAGCAGGATGATGATCCAGCCGCCGACCGCTGCGACCACGCTGGTAACGAGTGCCTGGATGATCGCCTGGAGGCGCCTGCGCAAGGCGAGGGAGACGATCACGAGGATCGGCATGATCAGGATGATGAGGCCTTCGACCAGGTTGACGGGCAGGATCAGAATCTTGCGGACGAGCTGGAATTGCAGGACGTCCATGGTGACGCCGCGCGTCGTGGCGCTGGCCACCGTGCCGATCGTCCAGATGCCGACGATCGCGAGGAGGGCGATGACGACGTCGACGACGTCCTCGCGTCGGCGCCGGATCGTGAACATGCGGTCGGCGATGTAGGCGGGGCGCGGGAGGCGGAGCCTGCGCGCGGGGACCGGGAGGGCGACCTCACCGCTCTTGGCGTGTGCGACGGCGGTGGAGACCGCGGCCTCGTTGCTGGACTCTGCGGCGGTGGGCGTGTCCTCAGCGTCGGATTCGCGTTCCTCGCGAGGGGCCTCGGTCGCGTCGGTGGCCGAGTCTGTGGCTTCGGTCATATCGGTGATCGCGTCGTCGCTCGGCGCGGGAGGATCGGCGGGCGCGGGCGCGTCGGCCCGGACATTCTCCTGAAC
>CATWCG010000127.1:0-5811 GCA_958349165.1 uncultured Actinomyces sp.
TCGCGCGTCGCGACGGGGATGTGCACGCGGGGCCGCTCGGGCGTGCGATCGTCGTAGGCGGTGCGTGCCTGGGGGTAGGACACGCGCTTGGCCAGCAGCAGGACGACGCCGAGGACTCGATCAAAACCCTCGATGCGCAGGCGCACCTCGTCGCCCACGCGCACTTTGTAGGCGGCCTTCACGGGCTCACCGTTGACACGCACGTGCCCGGCGCGCACGGCGGCGGTGGCCTGCGAGCGGGACTTGAGCTGGCGGGTCGCCCACAGCCACGTGTCGACGCGCACGCTGGCCGAGGCCAGGGCGCCGGGCGGGATGACGACCGTGTCGGGTGCTTCACTCATCGGCGCTGCCTAGTTGATGCGGCGGATACGATTCTGGTGGCGGGGGGTCAGGACGATCGCGACGAGCGCGCACAGGATCGGCATCCCGATCAGCATGCCGAGGAGGGCACCCCACGGAATGACCGGCGTGAGGGTCACCAGGGTCCCAAAGATGCCCGAACGGGCGAGGGTGATCACGGCGAGAACGCCGACGATCAGGCCGGAGAGGACCGCTGTGGGGATCGCGTTGAGGGCCAAGACGACGCCCTGCCACGTCGTGACGTGGCGGCGCATGGCGGGGGCCGCACCGATCGCGTCCAGGGTGTCGAGGTCGGGGCGCATGTCGGAGGCCGAGAGCGCCACGACGAGGGCGACCGTGGCAGCCGCGGCGACGATCGCGATCAGGGCCGCGACGTAGGGCAACACGATGGATCGCATGGTCGGCGTGATGACCTGGGCGGAGGCTCCCGGAACCTGACGGGCGATGGTCGCCTGGAAGGCGGGCGCATCCACCGTGTTCACGGGCTTTTTGACCGTGAGAAGCTGGCCCAGGGGCACAGAGTTGAGCCTGAGAGCCGTGGCCGCGGCCGGGGACAGGACCATCACGTTGACGCGGGTGAGCGGGGACGCCGCGAAGGTCTGGGAACGCAGGACGCGCGCGTCGGGCAGGTTGCTGTCGCTGACGCCCTGAGCCTTGGCCGCAGCGATGTCCGCCATGTCGAGGCTTCGCAGCTGTACCTGCCCCGCGCCGTTGATCAGCGCGGGGTCGGGGACGAGCACGCCGCCGGCGTTGAGGGTGGCCAGCGCACGCACCATGTCGGCCTCGTTGAGGTAGCCGGCCTGACGCAGGTAGGTGCCGTCGTCGACGATGTAGGCGACGTCCAGCTCCGCCATCGGGGCCATGTCTGGCAGCTGCGTGAACGTCTTGCCGGTGATCGGGGAGACTGCCTCGACCATCGTCTCCGGGCCGCCTGGGCCGCTATTCCACGCCATGCCGCGCAGGGTTGCCTCCGAGGTGACACCCCGTTCTGCGTCGACGGCCTCGGTCGCGGACCTCATGAGGGTGTTCGAGCGGGTCACCGAGTCCGTCTTGTCGAGCGTCGAGACGAAGATCTGTCCGCGCTGGCCCACGTGGGGGCGCGAGTTCCAGCCGGCCTCGTTCGAGGAAGAGAGCGTGATCAGCAGGGCGCAGGCGACGAAGACGGTCGTCAGGATCGAGGCCATGGCGGGGAAGGTGCGGTGCCCGTTGCGGACCGCGTCGCGCAGCGCCAGGCGCATGCTCATGGAGGCCCGGCGGTTGGGGGCGCGCCAGCGGGTGAAGATGTAGGGAATCGAGCCGATGAGGCCGATTTCGAGGAGGGCGACGCCAAGCACGAGCGCGAGCACCGAGCCGCGCCACGCGGCCACGCCCAGCAGCGGAAGACCTGCCAGGAGCGAGATCGGGTAGATCATGCGGCGGCGAACCAGGCGGGAGGGCTCCCACACGCGCCCCCCGATCACGGCGGAGGTGTCGATGTGGGAGGAGGTGTGCGCCGGAGAGACGGAGGCCATGAGAGACAGGAGGATTGGCAGCAGCACCGACAGCCCGAGAGGCCACCAGGGGACGATACCGATGCCGAGGCCGGACCACAGGCCGACGCCGACCATGACTGCGGCGGACAGGACGACCGAGAACACGGCGGAATACGCGCCGATAACGAGGCCGTGGGCGATCGTCAGGCGGCGCCCATCCGAGCGGTCGCCGCCGTTGGCGACGATCATCGCGGCGGTACGCATGACGGAGCGCTGGGCGACCGTGTACAGGGGCGAGATGAGCAGGATCATCTCGGTGAGGATGAGGAGGATTCCGGCGACCAGGAGCAGGTATTGCCACGGGTTCGAGGTGAGCGAGGGCTGAGGAACCTCGTATTGGGCGATCTGCGCGGGCAGGGCGGAGGCGTCCGGCGGGCTGGCCAGAACATGGCGCGAGACGACCGAGAAGCCGGAGGCGTTGATCTCGCGGACCTTGTCCCACGAGACGGGGACGGGACCCGTCACGTACCAGGCCGTCTGGGTGCGCCCAGCCACCGCGAGGCGATCGATGTCGAGCGTGCCGTCGCCTATGATCGCCCGGCTGCTGCCACCGATGATGGCGTCGATGACGGCGGAGCCTTCGAGGTCCTGCGTGGTTCGTTCCTTGGCGACCGTGAGCGTCAGGCCGACGGTGTCCCCGACCTGCACGCCGAGGGAGCGCGCGACGTCATCGGAGAGGACGGCATGGTTGGCGGCGAGGCCGCCGTGTTGTCCGCCCGCCGCGACTCGGGGAGCATCCAGAGATGCTGTTTGAGTGCCCGAGTCAACCGTGAAGCCTGTCCCATCGGGGGCTGTGACGTGCAGCTGGTACAGGGTATCGACGGCGATGAGATGGTCGCCGTCGGGGACCCAGTTCGTGAGGGTCTCCATGGTGACGTCGATTTCGTCGTCCGAGGCCGTCTTCGAGAGTACGTCGGCGGTGATGTCCTGATCGAGGGCGGTCGAGGAGCGACGGAGGGTCACCGCCTGAACGTCGGAGGTGTGGCCCAGCCAGGACGAGGCCTGGTAACGCTGGGAGGTCGTGACATCCCAGAAGGTGATCGAGCCGATCGCGACGATGATCGGCAGCGAGATCAGGATGACCGCGGTGAGAGTCCGCCCGAAACTCTGGCGCGCATCACGAGAGGCGATGCGGAGTACCACTCCCCATCGCCTCATCCGTGTGTTGAGTCGACTCATTAAATCCCTGGTGCTGTGTCTGCCAGCAGGTCCCTCAGTGAGTCCCCGCGCGAGCGGTCGACGATGCGACCGTCACGCAGGAAGACTGTCCGGTCTGCCCATGCGGCCATTCTGGCCTCATGAGTCACGAGGATACCGGCTGCACCCGCATCAATGTGGTCACGCAACACCAACATGATCTGTTCGCCAGTGTGAGAATCCAACGCGCCGGTAGGCTCGTCGGCAAGAATGACCGAGCGGTTACCGACCAGTCCACGCGCGATGGCGATGCGCTGGCGCTGCCCACCAGAGAGTCTTTCTGGGAAGCGGTCAGCAAGTTCGGCAACGCCGACCTCTTCGAGGGCCGCCATGGCCGCCTCGCGCACCTTCGAGGGGCTCACTCCGTCGAGCTGGAGCGGCATTTCAACGTTTTCGAGTGCCGACAGCGAGGGAATCAGGTTGTAGTCCTGGAAGACGTACCCGATCGAGCGGCGGCGCACCTCCGCGCGGTGCACGCTATCGAGCGTCGCCAGGTCGACGCCGTTGACGTAGACGCTCCCGTGCGTGGGGCGCTCGAGTCCGCCGGCGATCGACAGCAGCGTCGACTTACCGGATCCGGACGGTCCCATAACAGCGAGAAGCTCGCCGGGCGCGACCTCAAGGTCGATCCCGTCGAGCGCTCTCACTCGGACGCCGTTTGCGCCGAACTCGTGTCCGACGCCGGTCATCCTGATCGGTAGCGGCGCAGGCTGGCTCATCGCACCCCGGCGCGCTCCGACATGCCAGCCTCGACCTGGGCCCAGTTCATCGAGCGACCCTTCGCCGCGGCGAAGGCCGCGCGGCGAGCCGCCTCGGAGACAGCGCCGGACTCGATGTGGTCGAGCCAGTTGAGCTCGGCCTCGAGGTCGAAGATGTGACGCTCAAGGATGAGCTTCCACGCGATCTCACCCTCGTCGGCAGAGGCCTTCAGGCGGGTGACGTCGCGCAGGGAGCCCAGGGTGGAGCGACGCTGGGTCTGGATCATGGCCTCGACGTCGACCGTCGGATCGGCGGCGGCCACGGCGAGCTTCATGACCAGCTCATCGCGCTCGGGATGCTCACGCGGGACTGGGGTGGACCACCAGGCGTTGAGAACATCGCGACCGGCGTCGGTCAGCTCAAAAACTTCAGAATCGCGGCCCGCGTTGGTCTCGGCGTGAGACACGACCTGGCCGTCGCGCTCGAGGCGCTGCATCGTCTGGTAGACCTGGCCGATGTTGAGCGGCCAGGCTCCACACGTCTGCTCCTCGAACATCTGCTTCAGACGGTAGACACCCGCGGGCTGCTGCGCGACGAGTGCCAGCAGTGCATTGCGAACCGACATAACTCTCCGTTCGTTGTCGTGACGTGATGGCGATCGTGGTTGAACAGTATCTATCCTACGCCAAAGTGCCACGCGGAGCGGACAAATCGCGGTGGGTTACCTAACAAAAACCCTACCGGCTGGTTAGGTCAAACCCCTTGTCATTCCGGGAAATATCAACACTACCGACCGATGGTCCAATAAAAGTGCCAACCATGTTGCAGACGACAGAGGGCAGTTTTCCAGTCATATTGCAATGTTTTATAAGTCAAGCGGTCAGAGTCCTCACAGTCACGACCTCGACACACTCAAAACCCCTAAATCCGACCCGTACCCACAATTTCAATTGCCGAGACTCGAATATTTGACAGCACAAAATCTCACTAACTGAGACTTTGCTCTCAAGCGGGGACCTACTCGGCGAGAACGTCCTCAACATCTTCCCAGAGCACCTCCGGCGACGATGGAGCAGCAGCCGCCCAGAATTCGCCGTCCTTATCCGCCAGCAAGGGCACATCGTCTGGGTACAGCTCGGCGAATTCCACGACCGACAGCACCTCGCACACGTCCTGGCTGGTGGCAATCACGCGCCAACTGTCACCCAACAGATCCGGGTACGTCACCACATCGTCGACCCGCACGGCGAGCCCCACCCATGCCTCATCCGCGACGTCCGCCCAGAAGGCCCCCGTCGCCTCGTCGACCTCGGTATCGATCACCTCGGCGATCTCGCGAGCAGCCCTCGGCACCTGCACAAGAAGCTCCGTGACGTCACCCCGTTCGAAGGCGCGGAAGAGCACCTCCGGCACCGTCGTCGGAACGATCCCCTCGCCCGACGGCTCACCCAAGGCACTGAACTCGAGGAAGGTCTCCCGCAGCTGCGCGACATCGATCGACCACACCGTCAACAGATCATCCTCACCGGCATACAGTCCCCCGCCGTCGCACCGCAACACCGCGACGGAGCGCGGGCCGACGAAGAAGGTGGCGCGGCGGCACCCAGCCGGAGAGACGACCCAGGCGGTGAGCACCTTCGTTGCCTGCGAGAGTCCCTCGAGGACAGCAGCGAGGTGCGGGACAGGAGTATCGCCGACGACGAGGCCCTGGCTGCGCAGCAGCTCAACGAAGGGATGCCGGGGGTCGACGAGGAGCCCATCGGCATACGAGCGAAGCGCGTCGCACTCCAGCCCGCTCATATCGAAGACGACGCCGTCCTCCGTCTCGCACGCATTGATCACGATTCCTCCTGTGTTCTCGAACGGGGGCCGACGCGGCTCCGAAACGAGGACAACGCTACGGCACACTCACCGCCAGCGCGAGCGCCGAGGGCGACCGGCCCCTACTTGGGGACGCTACACTGGAGACGACCAGGAGGATTCACCGATGAACGTTCCTTTCCCCGCCGACCCAGCCCCGGCC
>CATWCG010000128.1:0-5762 GCA_958349165.1 uncultured Actinomyces sp.
GGCTGACACCCTCCTGTAGACCATCCACAATCAGCTCGGATTCGAGGAAAACTGGTCGATCATCCGCAACTTCGCCGACTATGTTGCTCCCGCGCTCGGGTGGGAGCCTGCTCGTCCGGGTGTCCTTCCGACCGGCTACGACATCGACGAGGCCGTGGCCGAGTAGGGGGTCACGGCACCGCGAGTGGGGCCCGTGCGCGGGGCGTGAGACGTGGGCCGTGCACGGGGCGCCAGCGGGCGTGGGCTGCCAGCGGGCGCGGGGCGGCAGCCGACGTGGGGCGGCGGCGGGAACATAATAGCTGCATGATTGTCGCGCTGTTGAGCTGTCACAAGCGTGACTGAGCGCATGCGACTGACGGGACGCACGCCTGCTGGCCGTCACAGCGTCAAGCCGGGGCGAGCGGCCGCGTCCACGCCGCCCGCCCCGGTTTCACTTTTTGTGTGGGCTGGCCTACACTGATTGAACAGTATCCACGCAAGACGACGAGGTCTCTTCGTAATGGCTCGACGCTCCAAGGGCGCGGTGTCAATCAATCCGCGCTCCGCTCAGAATATGTCCACCCGGCCGGCAGATTTCTCCAAGAAGAAGCAGAAGGTGAGCCCGGTCAAGGTTTTCGGCGCCATCGGTGCCTTGGCCTGCATCGTGGCATCCCTGTTTATTCAGCTTCCAGGCCTGGATGTGTCAGGCACCCGCATGTTCGGTATCTTCCTGGCGGCGATCCTGCTGTGGGTGACGGAGGCGGTGCCCCTGGCGGGCACGGCGGTCCTCGTCATTTTCCTGGAGGTCCTCTTCATCTCGGACCACGCGCTGCTGAGCGTGGGTGAGGGGGCCCCCGCGTACACGAAGTTCTTTGGGGCCTTGGCCAACCCGGTGATCATCCTGTTCCTGGGCGGCTTTATGGTCGCGGACGGCGCCGCGAAGTACAAGCTGGACCGCGCCCTGTCGGCGGTCCTCCTCAAGCCCTTCATGGGCAAACCGCGCCTGACGGTCATGGGCGTCATGCTGATCACCGCGATCATGAGTATGTTCATGTCGAACACGGCGACCACGGCGACGATGTTCGCCGTCATGATGCCCGTCATCATGGCCCTGCCCGAGGGCAAGGCGCGCACCGGCATCGCCCTGTCGATCCCCGTGGCCGCCAACGTCGGCGGCATGGGCACCCCCGTCGGCACGCCCCCGAACGCGATCGCCCTGGGCGCGCTGGAGAACGCGGGCGTGACGGTCACCTTCCTGCAGTGGATGCTCGCGGCCGTCCCGCTCATGCTGGTGCTCCTGGCCCTGTCGTGGGCGTTCATCGCGTGGCGCTACATCCCCTCCGACGCGACGTTCAACATTGACACGTCGGCGCGTTTCGAGAAGTCGCGCAGCGCGATCATCTTCTACTCGGTCGCGGGAGCGACGATCCTCCTGTGGATGACGGAGTCGTTGCACCACATTTCATCTAACGTCGTGGGCTTCCTGCCGGTCGTGGTTCTCCTGATGACGAAGGTGATGAGCGGGGATGACCTGCGTGCCCTGGACTGGCCGGTCCTGTGGCTGGTCGCGGGCGGTATTGCGCTGGGTTCGGGCGTGGCCGCCACCGGCCTCGACAAGTGGATGCTCGGCTCGATCCAGTGGGCCTCGATCCCCGGCATGCTCCTGATCTTCGTGCTGGCCCTCGTGGGCTGGGTGACCTCGAACGTCATTTCGCACTCCGCGTCCGCGAACCTCCTGATCCCGATGGGCATGGGCCTGGCGACGACGGTCTCGACGAGCGCCGCCGAGATCGCCATCGTCATCGCGCTGGGCTGCTCGCTGGGCATGTGCCTGCCGATCTCGACCCCGCCGAACGCGATCGCGTACTCGACGGGCACCACGCCGACCCGCGAAATGGCGATCGTCGGCGTCGTCGTCGGCATTGTCGGCATCATCCTCCTGGCGTTCGTCGCGCCGCTCACGTGGGGATTCATTGGGGTGATGTGACGTGTCCGTGAACGAGGCCGTGGCCGGCTCGGGCGATCAGAGCCCGAGGCCGGGGCTGGCCCACGGGTGGACGCGGGGGCCGGCGGCGGAGGACGCCTCGGTGCTTGCGCGAACGGACGTGCGCAGCGCGGGACACCGCGAGGGGTTTCCGATTCACATGCTGGTCGTCGGAGACGATTCGCGGCATATCGCGGCGCCTGTGACCAGGGACCTGTCGCACGCGTTCCCGTGCCTGTGCCTGGATCGGGTGGATGGTGTCGAGGACCTGGCCGCATACGAGGCGAGTCTGCGCCCCGGTGATCACGTGCTCATGGGGCTCGTGACGTCGGAGGTTTCCAACATTGACGCGCTGATCGACCGCGCGGCCGCTATCCCGGTGCTGGAGCGCATCCAGTGGGTGGTTGTCACGGACGCGGCCGAGCATCGCGACTTGACTCGCTGCACGGAGTCGGGTGCCCTGTCCTCGGTGTTGAAGGCGCCGTGGACGGTGCCGCTGCTGGCCGGACAGGCCTATTCGACGATGGTGCGCTACCTGCGCGGGTGCGGCTATTCGGATCGGCAGATCCGGGCGCTCATCGCGGATCCGCCGCCGTTCGCGGTGCAGGGGCCGCTCTTGGAGGGCCTGGATCGCGACGAGCGCGAGGTCGTCATGGAGCTCCTCGCCGGCGTCGAGCGGGTGCTTGGTCAGAGGCCGCGCCTCATTGTCCCTGAGGGCACGCAGCTGGTGACGCAGGGGGAGCCGGTGGGCGCCGTCTATCTGGTGCTCGACGGGCAGGTGTCGCTGCATCGGGATTCCCCGCGCGGCGAGGTTCTGGCGCACTTGGCCACGTCGGGCCCGCTGATCGGCCTCGTGTCGTTGGCCCGCGCGGAGGATGCTTTCTTCACGGGTGAGACGGAGACGGAGGCGACCGTTGTGCGCCTGACCACCGAGCAGCTTCAGATCGTCATCTCTGAGGATCCGTCGATTGGCTCGACGCTGACGGCCCTCGCGATTCGTTCGCTGACGCGCCGCCTCATGCGCGCTGAGGATCTGCACCTGGAGAACGCGATGCTCGCCGAGGATCTCGAGGCCCAGAAGGAGGCCCTGGCCGCCACGCTCGAGGACCTGCGCGCCACCCGCGCCGAGCTGGTCGAACGCGCCCGTTTCGCGATGCTGGGCGAGCTGAGCGCCGGCATCGCCCACGAGCTCAACAATCCGGTGACCGCGCTCGTGCGCGCCGCCAAGCACTTGCACGAGGATGTCGATGCGGCTCTCGCGGCCCCGGCCACGGCCTCGTCGAGGGAGGCGATGGCCCGCGCCCTCACCGCGCCGCCGCGCTCCACGTCGGTCGAGCGCGCCCTCATGAAGGAGCTTTTGCCCGTGGTCGGCGACCGCACGCTCGCGCGTCGGCTCGTGCGCGCGGGGGTTCAGGGGGCGGATGGCGCGCGTGCGCTCGCGCAGATCCCGGGAGGCATTGACGCCTACGAGGCGGGGGCGCGCCTGGGCGGGTCGCTGCGCTCGGTGCTCGCCGCGGGTGATCGCGTCATTGAGCTGACTCAGTCCTTGAAGGGGTACGCGCGCCCCGACGCGGAGGATCTGAAGCCTGTGGACGTGCGCGAGGGCATCGACGACGTGTTGCGGCTGACCGCCCACAGGGTGCGGGGCATTCGCATCGAGTGCGACTACGAGGACGTGCCGTTGGTGCTCGCGCATCCGGCGAAACTGCAGCAGGTGTGGACGAACCTCATCGTGAACGCCGCCGAGGCCATTGAGGATGAGAACGCGGACCTGGTCGCGGCGGCCGAGGCCGCCGGTGGCGTCCCCGAGCTGCCCGCGCGCGGCGAGGCCGAGGCCCTCATCCGCATCACCGTGCGCCCCACGCCCGAGGGGGTTGTCGTCACCGTGTGCGACAACGGGCCGGGCATCGATCCGGGAATCGTCGACAAGATCATGGAGCCCCACTTCACCACGAAGGCTGGGCGCGTCCGATTCGGGCTGGGCATGGGCATGTCCATCGTCCGATCCATTATCGCTGATCACGGGGGAACCCTCGTGATCTGCTCTCACCCGGGGTCCACTTCGATGCGGATCTCGTTGCCCACTCAACCACAGGAGGAGGAATCATGACCCTAACAATTCTGTCCCTCGAGGACGAAGCTGACGTGCGCGACGCGCTCGAACGCGATTTGGAGCAGTTCTGGGACAAGATCCGGCTCGAGGTCGCCGAGGACGTCGACGACGCGTGGGCCGTGATCGACGAGATCGTCGAGGACGGGGACGAGCTCGCGCTGGTGCTGTCCGACCACCGCCTGCCCGGAAAGTCGGGCGTGGATTTCCTCGTGGAGCTCATGAAGGACGAGCGCTTCGGCGCGACCCGCACGGTCCTGGTCACCGGGCAGGCCGACCAGTCCGACACGATCCGCGCGGTCAATCAGGCGGGCTTGGACTACTACATCGGCAAGCCCTGGAACCCCGAGGAGCTGCGCACGGTCGTGCGCGACCAGCTCACCGAGTACGTCCTGGAGACCGACGTGGACCCCCTGCCCTACGTGAGCGTGCTCGACGGCGTGCGCGTCATGGAGGCAATCCGCTAAACCCTTGACAAAAGGGTCGCCGCACAACCAACGACGGTTGCGCGGCGGCCCTTGTTGTCTCTGTCAGCCCTGGGCCGTCGGCTCGCACGACCACAATGGGAGCGACTGCCAGTTATCGGGCGTGCCCGTCGCTCGCAGGGGGACGACGTCGGTAGCGGGGAACGTTGCGAGGACTGAGGGAAGGGCGGTTCCATCTCCCAGGCCCATCGTGCGGGTGAGGTATTGGACGAGCGTGAGCTGGTCGAAACACTTGTTTTTCTTTGGTGACAACTCTCTGATTCCGAGAATTTCAGCGTCTTCTGGAAGCTTCACTTGTCGCAGTGTGCGATTAAAAAGTCGTCCCTGGTGTGCGCAGATATTGCGGAGAATTCTGAGTATGTCGAGCCAAGAATTGACCTGTGACCGACTTAAGTGGCTCTTCATAATTGGGGGTGTAGTTGGGGTCTGAATCCGCCGGTTTCGAGGAGGCAGCGGGTGATGTAGTGGGTGAGGTTACGGAACCCGAGGGCGGAGCCGCGTAGGTGTTCGAGGCGTCCGTTGATGGCTTCGGTAGGGCCATTGGAGGTGTGGGGGTGGTCGAAGTAAGCCAGGATGTCCCCGGCTCGGCGTTTGAGTGTCCTGCCCAGCGTGATGAGCTCGGTCAGACCCCTCGGTACACGCGTGGAGGTCAGGGTGTTGATTTCGGCTTCCATCAGGGCCTTACCCGCGTCCGTGTCGGGCGCGCGGTAGGCGTCGATGATGTTCTGGTAGGCGCTCCAAGTGACCTCGAGCGCGACGTGCTCCTCACCGGAAAACAGGTTGAGTAGTTGGTGCTGCTGGCGTGGCGTGAGCAGGCATGAGCGGGTGTGTAACATCCTGCGGGCCTTGTACAGGGGGTCGGTGGCACGCCCGCGCCGGTGGTGGAGTTCTTGCTGAATGCGTCTGCGACACTCATCCAAGGCGTTGCCAGCCAGGTGCACGACGTGGAAGGGGTCCATGACCGCCCTCGCGCCGGGGAGTTCTTCAGTGGCTGCGCTTTTGAACCCGGTGAATCCATCCATCGCGACGATCTCGATGCGGCTTCGCCACGTGTCGGGGCGGGAGGCCAGCCAGGTTTTGAAGACCTGCTTGGAGCGACCCGGGACCATGTCCAAGAGTCGGGAGGGGCCGCTGCGTTCTCGGATGGGTGTCAAGTCCAAGATAACGGTGACGTATTTGTCTCCGTAGGGGGTGTGGCGCCACA
>CATWCG010000129.1:0-5698 GCA_958349165.1 uncultured Actinomyces sp.
TCGACGGCACCCCCATGCTGGACCTGCCCTACGTCGAGGACGTGCGCGCGCAGACCGATATGAACGTCGTGCAGACCGGCGACGGCCGCTTCATCGAGGTGCAGGGTACCGCCGAGCACGCCCCCTTCAACCGCGACGAGCTCAACGAGCTCCTCGACCTGGCGACGCTGGGCAACGCTCAGCTCGCCGCGGCTCAGAAGCTCGCGCTCGAGGCCCCCCTCATGGAGCGCGTCGAGGTGCGCCCGTGAGCGCGCGCCTGGTCTTCGCGACCTCCAACGCCCACAAGGTCAGCGAGCTCGAGGCCATCTTGGCCCCCGCGTGGGAGGGCTTCGAGGCCGGCTGCGTGGCGCGCATGAGCGATTTCGACGTGGCTTCCCCGGTCGAGGACGGGGTGACCTTCGAGGAGAACTCCCTTATTAAGGCCCGCGCCCTGGCGCGCGCCACGGGCCTGGCCGCCATCGCCGACGACTCCGGCATCACGGTGGACGTGCTGGGCGGGGCGCCCGGTATCTTCTCCGCTCGCTGGGCCGGCTCCCACGGGGACGACGCGGCGAATCTGCGTCTGCTCCTCAATCAGCTCTCCGACGTTCCCGACGCTCACCGTGGCGCAGCCTTCGTGTCTGCCGCCGTCCTGGTGACCCCGGATGGCCGCGAGTTCGTCCAGCGCGGCGAGGTACGAGGCACCCTGACGCGCTCTCCCCGCGGCGAGGGCGGGTTCGGCTACGACCCGATCTTCGTCCCCGATGGCTTCGACGTCACCACCGCGCAGATGAGCGCCGAAGAGAAGAACGCGATCAGCCACCGAGGCATCGCCTTCCGCGCTCTCATGCCCCACATCGTGGAGTACCTGCGCGGCTAAGGCATCCTGCGGACCCGTGTGGTTGACGCGTCCGTCGGCGCATCAACCGGCCGGGTCGCGGGGCTGGTCGTCGCGTCATCATGGTTGTGCCGGGCACCCGAGGGTGTCCGGCACTTGTGTTTGCCCTTTCGGCGCCCCGTCAGCGGGCAACGAGGTTTCCGAAGAAGGGACGGTCCATCGAGAACTGCAGCGGGTTGCGTTGTTGACGCAGGCCGCGGTGATGGGTGAGGCGTTGAAGGAGTGATGCGACAAAACGAGACATAGTGTGCTCCTCTTTGAGTACGTGCGATGGATCTGTCACCGCGTCGTGCGTCCATGATCGCTCCATCGCGCGCTCTTTTCCATCGATCTTCTCTTATTTTTCAGTGAAGCGTTTCTTACAGACTTTCCCTTGGGAAAGCTTGGCTAAACATTGACTCTTGCGGCAGGACTCCCTTAATTAATCGGGGATGAAATACGCGCGGGACGGGGCGCAGGCGCCGCCACGTCAGCGCGCGCGGGCCAGGCGGCGGCGCCGAGGCAGCAGGCGGCGCGGATCGACAAAGCGCGCGACCTGAAGGAGGCGGCGCGCCAGGCGGTCGCGCACACGCCAGATCATGGTGGCGCCAACCCCGATGAAGATCGCGTTGGTGAGGAAGGACGGCCACGCGCCGGTGGACGCGCACGCAAGGGCCAGGAGAATGCAGCTCGAGACATTCAGGGAGTGGTAGCGCAGCGAATCGGGGGCGAAACGCTTGGAGGACACGAGGTAGTAGGCGGCGATGGAGGCGGCCGCGCCGACCCATCCGAGGATCACAATTGCCAGGTGCGAGATGGTCATGGCAGCAATTGTGCACCGTCCGCTAGTCAAGCACAATTGAATGGTTCTATAGTTATCTTGCAGTTTCACTTAACAATGGAGTGCGCATGGACATCGACCCCCGACGACTACCCTTCCTGCTCTCAGTCGCACGTGAAGGGGGCATCGTCGCCGCCGCCGACATCCTCATGGTGTCCCCCTCGGCGGTCTCCCAGCAGATCCAAAAACTGGAGGAGGAAGTGGGACTCAGGCTCGTCGAGCGCACGACCTCCGGCGCGATCCTCACCCCCGCCGGCAGCATCGTCGCCGAGGCCGGCGAACGCATCAACGCCGACATCGCCGAGGCCCTCAAGGCGCTGCGCCCGCTCACCGGCCAGGTGACGGGAACGGTGACCCTCGGAGCCTTCCTCACCATCTGCCGCTCCACTCTCATCCCCGCGCTGCCCGACCTCACAGACGCCCTGCCCGGCATCGACCTGCGCATCGAGGAGACGGAGGAGACGCCCGGTATGGCGGCCCTGCGCACGGGTCGGTTCGACATCCTCGTCATCGAACGAGACGAGGACCCCGGCCTCGCGCCTCGCGGATACACGGACGTTCCCTTCATCGACGAACCGTGGGTGCTCGTCACCCCCGATTCCGCGCCCCCGATCGGATCCATCGAAGACCTCGCCGACCTCACGTGGCTGCGCGTCAACCCGGGCTCAAGCGGAGACCACGTCATGCGCCGCATCACCAAGGCATTCCCGGACACGAAGTGGGCCCCCCACCTCTACGCCACCTACGAGGCGGCCAGAGCCCTCGTGCGAGCCCGCGCGGGATCCACGATCCTGCCCGCCATGGCGCTCGCCGGCGCCCACACCGCAGGTATGCGCGTGACGCCTCTGCCCTCGCTGGGCACCCGCAAAATCCTGCTGCGCCACAAGAACCACGGTTGGAGCGAGGGGGGCGGTCCCGCGCGTGTGGCTACCTTCCTCACCGAATGGCAGCGGCACAACTCCTACGCCACCCCGACCGACTGAGGCACCCCGGCCTCGTCCGCGCGCTAGAAGGACACCTCCATGCGTGCCGCCGCAACGTCAAGGGGACCCGCCCACGTCTGGCGAACCTCGGACACCACCCGTTCACTGGGCGTCCACGGCTGGATATGGGTCGCGATCATGCGCCCCACGCCCGCGCGCGTCGCCAACTCACCCGCGCGTCGGCCATCCATGTGCATGTCGGGTTCGCGCTCATCCGAGGTGAAACCGACCTCGCTGAGCAGCACATCCGCCCCGCGCGCGCCCTCAACGATCGAGTCACACAGATCCGTGTCCCCCGTGTAGAACAGGGCGACGCGGCGCGCGGGATCCTCCTGCGAGGGCCCCTCGATGCGCAGCCCGAAGGCCTCCACGGGGTGCAGGGCACGGAACGGACGAATCGTCATCGGACCCACCTCGTAGCTCTCGCCCACGCACAGCCGCGTAAAGGCGAACTCGCCGTCGTAGGTCTCCCCCTCCGGCGCGCCCTCGATCTGGCGCACGCGGCGGAGCGTCTCCCCCGGCCCAAACAGGGATACGGGCCGAATCGCGCACGAACCGGGACCCCACTTGCGGTACACCTGCAGGGAAATGATGTCGCCCATGTGATCCGCGTGGCAGTGCGACAGCGCCAGCGCATCCAGGTCGCACGGGCACAGGTGCGCCCACAGCGCACCAAACGACCCCGGCCCCATGTCGCACACGAGGGAGAAGACACGCTCACGCCCCGAGTCGGGGTCAACGCCGCGGGCCTGGACCAGGTAGGAGGACGCGGGAGACTGGGGGCCCGACATGGAACCTGTCGCGCCGATAACGGTCAGCTTCACGCGACTCCCCCTCCGGTGTTCACGCGGTCGACGGAGCCCACCTCCGGCCCCAGGAAGCGGCGCGCCAGACGCGGGAAGTTCTCCGAGGCCCCCGTGGCCAGGAACTGATGCGTCGGCCCGGTGCCCGCCGGCCACGGATCGTGCAGCAGGCCGCGGTCCACGAGCTCGTTGTACGTCACGTTCGCGGTTGCCTCCGAGGAGGTCACGAGCGTCACGCCCTCCCCCATGACGCGCCCGATGACGCCGGTCAGCAGCGGGTAGTGCGTGCAGCCCAGGATCAGTGTGTCCACTCCGGCTTCTTTCAGAGGAGTCAGGTACTCGCGCGCCACGGCCTCGATCTCCTCGCCCGTGGTCACCCCGGCCTCGACGAACTCGACGAACGCGGGGCACGCCTGCTGGCTGACCGTCAGCCCGGGCACGGCCGCGAGCGCGCGCAGGTAGGCCTCGGACTGGATGGTCGCCTTCGTCCCGATGACGCCAACGTGGTGGTTGCGCGTCGCGATGACGCTCTGGCGCGCGGCCGGCGTGATGACCTCGACGACGGGGATACCCGCGTCGATCCAGTAGCGCTCGCGCGCGTCCGCGAGGGCCGCGGCGGTCGCGGTGTTGCAGGCGATGACGAGGGCCTTCACCCCGCGCGAGGCCAGCTCGTCGAGGGCGGACAGCGTCAGCGAGCGCACCTGTGCGATCGCGCGCGGACCGTAGGGCGTGTGCTCGGTGTCGCCCAGGTAGATGATTTCTTCGTCGGGCAGCTTATCGATGACCGCACGGGCGACCGTCAGCCCACCTAGGCCCGAGTCGAAGATTCCGATCGGGGCGTTATTCATGCTTCGACCTTATTCCTTAATGGGTATTATTCACAGCTTCCAGGAGTGAGTCCTGCCACCACGTGATGAGGATGTAGATCGCCGCGACCGTCTGCGCGCGGTCCCCTGTCGCTTCGCTCATCGCCAGTTTCTCGATACGCTCGGCGTCCCCCTGGTCGGATAGGTCCAGCTCACCGGCCAAGCCGAGGCGGATGTCGTTGAGCGCCCCCAGCCACGACCACACCGCGTCCCGAGGGATCACGAGGGTCTCCCCGCCCCCGTGGGTGATGTGTTCAAGATCGCTGACCATGACGCGCAGGCGCACTGACTTTTCGGTGCGCAGCAGGTCCTCCGTGAGGGCGCGCATCCGTCCAGCGTCCTCGTCGTCCTCGCTCATGGGGGGCAGGAGCATCCCGAGGCTGCGTTCACGCGGGGCTTCCCTGCGTTGTTCGGTTTCGGTTGCGGCGCTGACCATCGACGAGGTCGAGGCGAAGTCGCCGGGGTCGTCGAGGACCACGAGGACCTCGCTGGCGAGCTGACGCAGGAGGAGCGCTTCGCCGGTGCTCATCGCTGCGGCGAAGCCACCGTCACGATAAGCGAAGGCTTCCATGGGGCTAGTCTCTGTCTTCTTCGATGGTGGCGCGCAGGCCGTAGGAGTGCATGGCCATGACGTCGGCTTCGATGCGTTCGCGCACTCCCGTCGAGACGATCGCTCGCCCGCGCGTGTGGACGGCCAGCATGAGTTCCTCGGCGCGAGCGGTGGAGTAGCCAAAATACTCGCGGAACACGGCGGTCACGTAGCTCATGAGGTTGACCGGGTCGTCCCACACGACGGCGCGCCAGCGCGGCACAGAGGTGGCGGCCTCGTGCGTACGCGGAATCGGCTGGGCGATGGTGGTCATGTATCAACCCTAAGTCGAAGAGAGCGTCCATGGAAGTGGATTCGTTCCCCGGTGACACGCTTCTCAGGGTAGGCTCACAGTATGCCTGCATCGACATCCACTTCATTACTCACCGATATGTACGAGCTCACGATGCTCGACGCCGCCCTGAAGGATGGCACCGCGCATCGCCGCTGCACGTTTGAGCTGTTCGGGCGCCGCCTGCCCGCCACGCGCCGCTTCGGCGTCGTGGCCGGTACCGGCCGCATTCTCGAGGCGCTGGAGCGCTTCGAGTTCGACGCCGAGCAGATCGACTGGCTACGCGACCAGGGGATCATCTCCGAGGAGGCCGCACAGTTCCTGGCCTCGTGGCGCTTCACGGGCGACATCTGGGGCTACGCCGAGGGCGAGTGCTACTTCGCCGGCTCTCCCCTGCTCACCGTTGAGGGTACCTTCGCGGACTGCACGCTCCTGGAGACGCTGCTCCTGTCGATCCTTAACCACGAC
>CATWCG010000130.1:0-5652 GCA_958349165.1 uncultured Actinomyces sp.
GGTCTCCCAGGCCCCGCGCATCTTCACCCACATGAGCGGGGTCGCCAACGTCGCGTTCCCGCTGCGCGTGCGCGGCGTCGGGCGAGCTGAGGCCCGGGAGGCCGCCCTCGACCAGCTGCGGGCCGTGGGCATCGAGGACCTGGCCCACCGGCGCGCCTCCGACCTGTCGGGCGGCCAGGCAGCCCGCGTCGCGATCGCTCGCGCGCTCGTCTTCCGTCCCGAGGTGCTCATTCTCGACGAGCCCACGGCCGCCCTCGACGTCGAAGCCACCGCCCAGGTCTCCGCCGTCCTGCGCGAGCGCCTGATGGGTGCGGGGATCACGACCCTGCTGGTTTCCCACGACATCGCCGAGGTCCTGGCCCTCGCCTCCCACATGATCGTCATGGGGGAGGGGCGCGTCGTCGAGGAAGGCTCACCCGCCCACGTGCTCGCCTCGCCCACGTCCGTGTTCGCCGCACGACTGGCCGGCCTCAACATCGTCACCGGCCCCGCCGTCGCCCGCCCCGGCCTGGTCGGCGTGCGCGTCGGCGAGGGAGCGCTGTGGGCGGCCGCGGACTCGCCCGAGAGTGAGGCCGAGACCGCGGGGGCTGGCCTTGAAGGCGCTGACGCCGCGCGTGGCGCTGATGCCGACGGCGCTGGCGGCGGCTCTGGTGTTGGCGGCGCTGACGCCGCGCGTGCTGGCCTTGAAGGTGCTGACGCCGCGCCCGGTGCGGATGCTGGCAGCCCCGAACCCCTTCCTTCCAGCCCCGCCGGTGAACCTGCGCGCGTCGCGCTGACCTTCCCGCCCGAGGCCGTGGTCCTCTCCCGCGAGGAATCCCACGCCTCGCCGCGGTCCGTCCTGCCCGGAGTTGTTGCGGGCATCGACGTCGACGGCTCCCTCGTGAGCGTGCGCGTCGCGCTCGCGGGCGGGGTCTCGGTGAGCGCCCGGGTCACGGCATCCGCGTGGGCCGACCTCGGCCTCGGCGTTGGTGATTCCCTGTGGGTGAGCGTCAAAGCCACCCAGGTTCGGGCGATTCGCGTCGCGGCTGGCTCGTGAATGGCGCGTGCGTCTCGGATCGGCGGATGCGCGGGGCCTCGTGAGGCGCTGTCACGCGCTTAACCAGCGGCGGATGGGCCGTGGGTGTCGCACGTTAACCAGCTATTGCGAGCGTGGGCCCTCGAATTCGCACGTTAACCCGCTATTGCGAGCGTGGGCAGCCCCGCCCACGTGCAGAATAGAGGGTTTACGTGCGCAATAGGGGGTTAACACTCCACTTAGCGGGTTAACGTGCGCGTGCGCTGAAGAGCGCGGGGCCTCGTGGCGCTGGTGTGTCGAAGATGCGCGGGGCCATGGCGGGTCAGGCGTGGCAGTGCCGCGCTGGCGAGACGAGGCCGGGGCGGGTTTCTTGCCGAGGGGTCTAATTTTGCAACGCTTCACATGTTGTAATTCTCGTCGGACGCGTCGTGCGTCTCGCGGTCTGCGTGATGTGTCATACAGGCGATTTTCCCTGGTTCCACGCCGTTTTAGTGCCGCGTGCGAGGAAGGTTAACCATACCTTTGACGGGATACGATCCTGGCCCTAAGTTGATGGGTGATTCAAGGAGGTCCTATGACAACGCAGCGCGCCAGCGAGCACCGCCGCCCCTACCAGCTCGGCATCGACGTCGGTTCGACGACCGTGAAGGCCGTCGTCCTGGACGGAAACCGCCGACTCTTCTCCGACTACCGGCGCCACAATGCCGACGTGCGCGCATCCCTGGGAGCCCTCCTCGCCGACGTCGAACGCGCCCTGCCCGGCGCGCGTGTCCACGCGGCCATCACCGGCTCCGGCGGCCTGACGACCGCCCGCGCCATGGGCATCCCCTTCGTCCAGGAGGTCATCGCCGGCACCGAGGCCACCCAGCGCCTGCACCCCGAGGTCGACGTCGTCATCGAGCTGGGCGGCGAGGACGCCAAGCTCACCTACCTGCACCCCACCCCCGAGCAGCGCATGAACGGCACCTGCGCGGGCGGCACCGGCGCCTTCATCGACCAGATGGCGACCCTCCTGCACACGGACGCCTCCGGCCTCGGCGAGATGGCGACCCGCCACACCCAGCTCTACCCGATCGCCTCGCGCTGCGGCGTGTTCGCCAAGTCCGACATCCAGCCCCTCATCAACCAGGGCGCCGCCCACGAGGACCTGGCCGCCTCCATCTTCAACGCCGTCGCCACCCAGACCATCGCGGGCCTGGCGTGCGGGCGCCCGATCCGCGGGACCGTCATGTTCCTCGGCGGCCCCCTGCACTTCCTGCCCGCCCTGCGCGAGGCCTACAAGGCGCTCCTGCCCAAGGCCGACGCCTTCGTCACCCCCGACGACGCTCAGCTCTACGTCGCCATCGGCGCGGCCCTCCTCGCCGAGAAGGAGGCCGCCAAGCGGGCGCGCCAGGCCGAGGAGGCGGGCGCCACCTCCGTCGAGACCCGCGGCGAGAAGCTCACGACCCTCATGGAGCGCCTCGCCGCCGCCCCCGTTCAGGTCGAATCCCCGCGCATGGACCCCCTCTTCGCGACCCCGCAGGACCGCGAGGAGTTCGTGGCCCGCCACAGCCTCGACGTCATCCCCAAGGCCAGCCTCGACGAGGCCGAGGGCCGCTGCTGGCTTGGCATCGACGCGGGCTCCACGACGATTAAGGCCGTCGTCATCGACTCCCAGGACCGCATCGTCTTCACCCACTACGCCTCCAACGAAGGCGACCCCGTGGCAGCGGCCGTCGACATCGTGCGCGCCGTGCGAGGCGCGCTGCCCGAGGGCTGCGAGATCGGCCGCTCGTGCGCGACCGGCTACGGCGAGGGCCTGGTCAAGGCCGCCCTCACCATGGACGAGGGCGAGATCGAGACGATGGCCCACTACCGCGCCGCCGAGTTCATCTGCCCCGGCGTCACCTCCGTCATCGACATCGGCGGCCAGGACATGAAGTACCTGCGCATCCGTGACCACGCGGTGGACTCCATCTCCGTCAACGAGGCCTGCTCCTCGGGCTGCGGTTCCTTCCTCCAGACCTTCGCGCAGACGATGGGAACCGACGTGCGTTCCTTCGCGCGCATGGCCATGGAATCAGAGTCCCCCGTGGATCTGGGCACCCGCTGCACGGTGTTCATGAACTCTTCGGTGAAGCAGGCGCAGAAGGAAGGCGCGGACGTGCGCGACATCAGCGCCGGCCTGTCCTACTCCGTCGTGCGTAACGCCCTCTATAAGGTCATCAAGCTCAAGGAGCCCTCGGACCTGGGTGAGCGCGTCGTCGTCCAGGGCGGCACCTTCCTCAACGACTCGGTGCTGCGCGCCTTCGAGCTGCTCACCGGCCGCGAGGTCGTGCGCCCCGACATCGCGGGCCTCATGGGTGCCTACGGCGCCGCCCTGACCGCGCGCATGCACGACACGGGGGAGGGGACCTCGTCCCTTGCCACGATCGAGGCCCTGGAAGGCTTCAGCGTGGACACGACCCGCAAGACCTGCCGCCTGTGCCAGAACCACTGCCAGATGACGATCTCGACCTTCTCCAACGGCGAGCGCCACGTGTCGGGCAACCGCTGCGAGCGCGGCGCATCCCTGGAGCGCGTGCCCAAGAAGTCGGAGCTGCCCAACCTCTACGACTGGAAGTACAAGCGGATCTTCGGATACCGCCGCCTCACCGAGAAGAAGGCGTTCCGCGGCGACATCGGCATCCCGCGCGTGCTCGGCATGTACGAGAACTACCCGTTCTGGTTCACGATGCTCACCGCGCTGGGCTTCCGCGTCATGATCTCGGGTCGCTCCAACCACGACCTCTTCGAGACCGGCATGGAGTCCATCCCCTCGGAGAACGTGTGCTACCCGGCCAAGCTCGTCCACGGGCACATCGAGTCCCTGCTGGACAAGGGCATCACGACGATCTTCTACCCCTGCGTCGACTTCGAGCAGAAGCTCACCGAGTCCGAGAACTCCTTCAACTGCCCCATCGTGGCGACCTACCCCGAGGTTATCCGTAACAACATGGAGCGCTTGGCGGAGCCGGGCACCAAGTTCATCAGCCCCTTCGTCAACTTCGGCAACCGCGAGTACCTGCCCGCCCACCTGTCCAAGACCTTCAAGGAATACGGCTACGACATCCCCGTCGAGGAGATGAAGGCCGCGTTGGACAAGGCGTGGGAGGAGGACGCCGCCGTCAAGGCCGAGATCCGCGCGAAGGGCGTCGAAACCATCGAGTGGATGCGTGAGCACGGCGTGCGCGGCATCGTGCTCGCGGGCCGCCCCTACCACCTCGACCCCGAGATCAACCACGGCATCCCCGAGGTCATCGTCGGCCTGGGCATGGCCGTCCTCACCGAGGACTCCATCATCGACGCGCGGCTCGAGCGCCCGCTGCGCGTCCTCGACCAGTGGTCCTACCACTCGCGCCTCTACGAGGCCGCCGCCCGCGTCGGCGACGAGCCCGACCTCGAGATGGTCCAGCTCAACTCCTTCGGCTGCGGCGTCGACGCGATCACCGCCGACCAGGTCCAGGAGATCCTCGAGGGCCGCGGCGACGTGCACACCGTCCTCAAAATCGACGAGGTCTCTAACCTGGGCGCCGCCAAGATCCGCCTGCGTTCCCTCGACGCGGCGATCACCGAGCGCGCCTCCCTCGCCTCCGCGATTAACGAGGCCGGGGCCGGCGACGGCGAGAACGGCGCGGATGGAGCGGGACTGGCCCCCGCCTCGTCCGTGGGCCTGGTGTCGGGTTCCGTCGACACGGCCACCCTGCGCGACCCCTCCGGGGACGCCGCCCGCGAGGAGGAGGCCGGGCACATCAAGCCGCGCGCGGTCTTCACCGAGGAGATGCGCGAGGCCGGCTACGAGATTCTGGCCCCCCAGATGTCCCCGATCCACTTCCGCTTCCTCACCCCGCTGTTCGCGACCGCGGGCCTGAAGGTGCGCGTCCTGGAGCACACGAGCCGCACCTCCATGGAGGTCGGCCTGAAATACGTCAACAACGACTCCTGTTACCCGGCGATCGTCGTCATCGGCCAGCTCCTCGACGAGTTCATCTCCGGGCGCGCCGACCCCGACCGCACGGCGGTGGGCATCACGCAGACGGGCGGCATGTGCCGCGCCAGCAACTACGCGGCCCTGCTGCGTAAGGGCCTGCGCGACGCCGGATACCCGCAGGTGCCCGTCATCGCGCTGTCCGTCCAGGGCATCGAGGACAACCCCGGCTTCCACCTGGGGATCCCCCACATCCACAAGGCGATCCAGGCCTTCGTCATCGGCGACGCCATCCAGTCGATGCTGCTGCGCGTGCGCCCCTACGAGGCCACGCCCGGCTCCGCGATGGATCTGTACCGCACGTGGGACGGCTACGTGCAGGAGTGGATTACGTCGGGACGCGTGGCGGCCCTGGGTGGGCGCGTCTCCTACGGAAAGATCATCCGCGAGTGCGTGCGTGCCTTCGACGCCCTGCCCCTGCGCGACATTCCGCGCAAGCCGCGCGTCGGCCTGGTCGGCGAGATCCTCGTGAAGTTCCACCCCGACGCCAACAACCACGCGGTCGACGTCATCGAGGCCGAGGGCTGCGAGGCCGAACTGCCCGGCCTCATGCAGTTCTTCCACAACTCCGTGGCCACCGCCGCGTGGGACAAGGAGAACCTGGGTATCGACGGCAAGCAGCGCTACATCA
>CATWCG010000131.1:0-5611 GCA_958349165.1 uncultured Actinomyces sp.
TGCTCATCCCACTCCCGCTCGCTTTCTTCTTCGGGTTGGTCGCGCTGCGCATCCACACGCTGTCACTACACCGGCTGACGACATGCGCAGCGAGATGCATGTGGGGCTTCTTCGGTCTCTTCCTGCTCACCTGGTTGCTTGAGGGACTCCTCATCGGAGAGGCACCCGGCCCCTTCATGTACGTGTGTGTCGGCACTCTCATCCTGTCGGCAACGATCGCACACCTCCTCACGCTCGGCGCACGCGCCGCGAAATCCTCATAGGGCCAGGGCAGGCAACGCACAGACAGCAAGCCCCGACCGATTGGAGGCCGCCGCGGGGCCTGCGGGGCCTGGCCGCGGTGCCGGTGGGCGGTGGTGGCGCTGCACCCGTTACGTGGCAGTGCACCCGTTACGTGGCGCTGCACCCGTTACGTGGCGGTGCACCCGAACAGAAGGGGTGTAATGCCTACGGATCGGGTGTAGCGCCCACACCAACAAGCCCAACCGCGGATACGCACACCTCCCCATGGGCAGGCATTGCACCACTGAGCGTGTGCGCACGTTGTTGAGGGTTTGTTTATGCGGCTGTGGTCCAGGCCGCTCATCGTTGCTGGGACTGGCGTAGTGTCGCAGGGACCAGAGGAGGGCCAGGCCGCGGTGCCGGCGGGCGGCGGTGGCGCTGCACCCGTTACGTGGCGCTGCACCCGTTATGTGGCGGTGCACCTCTTACGTGGCGGTGCACCCGAACAGAAGGGGTGTAATGCCTACGGATCGGGTGTAGCGCCCACACCAACAAGCCCAACCGCGGATACGCACACCTCCCCATGGGCAGGCATTGCACCACTGAGCGTGTGCGCACGTTGTTGAGGGTTTGTTTATGCGGCTGTGGTCCAGGCCGCTCATCGTTGCTGGGACTGGCGTAGTGTCGCAGGGACCAGAGGAGGGCCAGGCCGCGGTGCCGGCGGGCGGCGGCGGGGCCTGGCCGGGCTTCGAGATCGACCACTCCGAGCCGCAGGCTCGCGTGTGGCGATCTCGCGGGCGGGCCGCCGCCCACCGGCACAAACACTCAGCCACAAACGCATAGGCACAACGAAGCCGCCCGGCCCCACAGGGGCCGGGCGGCTCACGCTTCAGGCCGCTAGGCGGCTCTCAGCGATTGTTTCAGCGCATCTGGGTGCCGTCGGAGCCCAGGCGCTGGCAGGCCTCGACGACGCGGGCGGCCATGCCGGCCTCGGCCGACTTGCCCCACGTGCGCGGGTCGTACTGCTTCTTCACGCCGACCTCGCCGTCGATCTTGAGGACGCCGTCGTAGTTGCGCATCATGTGGTCGACGACCGGGCGGGTGAACGCGTACTGGGTGTCGGTGTCGACGTTCATCTTGATGACGCCGTTGGCGACAGCGGTGGCGATCTCCTCGGCGGTGGAGCCGGAGCCACCGTGCATGACCAGGTCGAAGGGACGGTGGTCGAGGCCGAAGTGCTCCGCGACCTCCTTCTGGATGGTGCCGAGCAGCTCGGGACGCAGCTTCACGTGGCCGGGCTTGTAGGCGCCGTGCACGTTGCCGAAGGTCAGGGCGGTGATGTAGCGGCCGTTCTCGCCCAGGCCCAGGGCCTCAACGGTCTTGATGCCGTCTGCGGTGGAGGTGTAGAGCTTCTCGTTGATCTCGCCAACGACGCCGTCTTCCTCGCCGCCAACAGCGCCGACCTCGATCTCGAGGATGGTGTTGGCCTTGACGGACATGGCGAGCAGTTCCTTCGCGATCTCCAGGTTCTCGTCGAGCGGGATCGCGGAGCCGTCCCACATGTGGGACTGGAAGGTGGGGAGCTTGCCGTCGGCGACCTGGCCGGCCTCGATCTCGAGGAGGGGGCGGACCCAGGAGTCGATGTTCTGCTTGGCGCAGTGGTCGGTGTGCAGAGCCACGGTGATGCCGTAGTTCTTGGCGACCTCGTAGGCGTAGGCGGCGAGGGCCAGCGAGCCGGTGACGCGGTTCTTGATGGTGGAGCCGGAGCCGTACTCGGCGCCGCCGACGGAGATCTGGATGATGCCGTCGGACTCGGCCTCGGCGAAGCCCTGGAGGGCGGCGGTGATGGTCTGGGACGAGGTCACGTTAATCGCGGGGTAGGCGAACTTGCCGTCCCGTGCGCGATTCAGCATCTCTGCATAGACCTCAGGGGTTGCGATAGGCACTTGGAGCCTCCTAATCGTGTGACAGTTTTGTCGTGATTGATTGTCTCACATTTTGCACGAGCGGGGAGGGGATGGAAGTCCCGTTCGGACAGGGTCTTTTCTTCCCGCGGGGGCTTGTGGTAGGTGCTTCGCGAGTCCGGGGTATTCGGCGTGTTTCCTCTTGGGTCTGTGCCTTGTCACGAGGCCTGGGCACTCGTCGCGGGTCGGGCGCGCCTGTGCGGTGGCGGGGTCAGGTGCTGGAGGGGGTACTGAGGTGCGAGGCGTGCGCCCACATGACGATGGCGGCGGCGTGGCCGACGTTCATGGAGCGCGTCGACCCCCGCTGGGTGATCGCCACGATGATCTCGCACGCGGCGAGCATTTCCTCGCTCAGGCCCGAGGCCTCGGAACCGAAGACCAGGCACGCGCGTCTGGGCAGCGCTGCCCCCTCCAGGGCGACGGAACCCTCGACGTTGTCGACGCCGACGAGGGAGAGCCCCTCGCGCGCGCAGTGCTCAACGAGCTCGCTGACCTGGGTGCGATGATCCACTGGCAGGTAGCGGTCGGTGACCATGGCGCCGCGCCGATTCCAGCGCTTGCGCCCCACCACGTGCACGCGCCGGGCACCCAGCGCGTTCGCCGTGCGCACGATCGAGCCGATATTGAAGTCGTGATCGAGGTTCTCCACGGCGACCTCGAAGGGGAGGGCGCGCGCGGCGACGTCCGCGCGGATCGCCTCCATCGTCCAATAGCGGTACCGGTCTTCGACGTTGCGCCGGTCCCCCGTCCGCAGGAGCTCGGGGTCGTAGCGCTCCCCGACCGGCCAGGCGGCCTCGCCTCCGGGCCACGGCCCGACTCCCACCTGTCCGCGGGAGGGGGTCCCGGCCTCGTCCGCCGGCGCTGCGCCGACGGGGGCGCCCTGACGCGCGATGTCACACCCGTTTTCGAAGTCGTTCACGAATCCCACCCTAGCGGGAACGTAGAATGGTGGCATGAATCCGCTGATGAACGAAGAAACAGCATTGAGCGAACTGCCGCCGGTGAGCGCATGGCTCTCCGACATGGACGGCGTCCTGGTCAAGGAAAACCGCGCTCTGCCCGGCGCGAATGAATTCCTGGCAGCCCTGCGCGCCAACAACATCCCTTTCCTGGTCCTCACCAACAATTCGGTGTTCACCAACCGCGACCTGTCCGCGCGCCTGGCGAACTCGGGCCTGGACATCCCCGAAGAGAACATCTGGACCTCCGCGAACGCCACGGCCGCGTTCCTCCAGCAGCAGTCCCCCGGCTCGACCGCCTACGTGATCGGCGAGGCCGGCCTGACCACCGCGATCCACGCCGCCGGGTATGTCATGACGGAAACGGACCCGGAGTTCGTGGTGCTCGGCGAGGTTCGCTACTACGATTTTCACGCCCTGACCCACGCGATTCGCCTCATTGAGGGCGGCGCGAAGTTCATCGCGACGAACCCCGACGTCTCGGGCCCCTCCGACGAGGGAACCCTGCCCGCGTGCGGCGCGATCGCCGCGATGATCACGGCGGCCACCGGCAAGCAGCCCTACTTCGTGGGCAAGCCGAACCCGGTCATGATCCGCGCTGGCCTGAACAAGATCGGCGCCCACTCGGAGCGGGCCGCGATGGTCGGCGACCGCATGGATACCGACGTGCGCGCCGGCGTCGAGGCGGGCCTGCGCACGCACCTGGTCCTGTCGGGCTCCACGGCCCGCGAGGACGTCTGCAACTACCCGTTCCGCCCCTTCGGTATCCACGAGGGCATCGGCGATCTCGTTGAGCTCGTCGAGGCGGCCCACTGACCCCCACACGGAAAGGCATCCCCATGACCAACGATTCCCACAAGGCGCGCCTGGCGGCGCTCGTCCAGGAGCTGTCCGTCATCCACGAGAAGGTCACCCTGGCCTCGGGGCGCGAGTCCGACTTCTACGTCGACATGCGCCGCTCGACGCTGCACCACGAGGCGGCTCCCCTCATTGGCCACGTCATGCTGGATCTCCTGGAGGAGTCCGGTTTCTCGGTCGGCGAGGAGTATGTGGCCGTGGGTGGCCTGACGATGGGCGCGGACCCGGTGGCCACCGCGATGCTGCATGCCGCCGCGTCGCGCGGCCTGGACCTGGACGCGTTCGTCGTGCGGAAGGCGGCGAAGGATCACGGCATGAAGCGCCGCATCGAGGGCCCGGACGTCGTGGGCAAGAACGTCGTCGTCCTGGAGGACACGTCCACGACCGGCGGTTCCCCGCTGGAGGCGGCGCTCGCCCTGCGCGACGCCGGCGCGAACGTTGTGGCCGTCGCCGTGATCGTCGACCGCGCGACGGGCGCGAAGGAGCGCATCGAGGCCGAGGGCTTCCCGTACTTCTACGCGCTGGGCCTGGAGGATATCGGCCTGGCCTGATTGTCGGCTCCGCATTGACGAGGCCGGGGCTGGGTTCTGCGCGAACCTGGCCCCGGCCTCGTCTGTGCTTGTGCGCCCTCACATGTGGGGGACGGCGCGCATGGCGCGCGCGGTCACCCAGCGTGGGGCGATCTTCATGGCGCCCATGGCGACCTTGTAGGGAAGGGTTGGGGTGACCTGGACGCGGCCCGCGCGCACGGCGTCGAGGGCTTCGGCGACGACCTGCTCGGGGCTGGCCATGAGCCAGGTGGGCGTGGCGCGCATGTCGACGCCGGCGCGCTCGAAGAAGGGCGTGTCGACGGGGCCGGGGCACACGACGGTGGCGGTGATGCCGGAGCCTGTCAGCTCGGCGGCGAGGCCTTCGGTGAAGGCGACGACCCAGGCCTTGTGGGCGGAGTATGTGCCCGCGCCCGTGCGCGAGGCGACGGAGCCGACGTTGAGGATGGCGCCGCGTCCGCGCGAGCGCATGGAGATGCCGGCGTGGTGGGCCAGGGTCATGACGGCGCGGACCATGACGTTCAGGCCGTTCATTTCGTTGTCGAGGCTGTTGTCCAGGAACGCGGTTCCCAGCCCGAATCCTGCGTTGTTGACGAGGAGGTCAACGGGTGCCAGGTCTGGCTTGTCGCGGTCGGCGGGGCCTCCCACGTCGAGGCGGGCGGCGACGCGCGCGCACCCCTCGTCGGTCGACAGGTCGGCGGCGATGACCTCGGCGCGCACGCCGGCGACGTTTGCGAGCGAGTCCGCGAGCGCGCGCAGGGCGTCCTCGCGGCGCGCAACGAGGACCAGGTCGTGGCCCGCGGCGGCCAGCTGCCAACAGAATTCTTCACCAATGCCGGAGGTCGCTCCGGTGACCAGCGCTGTTCCCATGGGGGAAGTGTAGCGCCGCGTGGTCCGGGCAGCACGAAGCCGGGGCGCTCACGCGGTGTCTCGCGAGTGCGCCCCGGCTCATCGTGTCAACGGGTTCGGATCAGGAATCCGGCTCCGCCTCCGGCGAGCGCGGCCGGGATGACGAGGAGAAGCAGCCAGTAGGGGCTCCACCCTCCCGATCGGCCGGACT
>CATWCG010000132.1:0-5567 GCA_958349165.1 uncultured Actinomyces sp.
CGTTGCCCAGGTACAGGTGCCAGCCCGAGGGGTGCAACTCCTCGTCAAGGACGGCGCCTCGCGGGGTGATCGCACGCCCCGACAGGTTCGTCATGACGAGGACCTCGCTGCCCTCGCAGGAACGCACGTAGACGAAGAGCCCAGGATCGCCCGCGTCGACGCGCCGGAAGGACCCCGAGGTCAGGGCGGGGACCCTGTGTCGCGCGTCGATGAGCGCCCGATAGAAGGCTAAGACCGAAGAAGCGTCGTCCAGCTGGCGCTCGACGTGAATGGACGTGGCCGTCGGTGGCAGGTCGGTCCACGGCGTCCCGGACGTGAAGCCGGCGGCGGGGGAGGCGTCCCACTGCATGGGGGTGCGGCCGTTATCGCGCGAGATGGCCGCGAGCCCAGCGGGCACGCCCTCACCGGGATGCGCGCTCAGGTAGTTGAGGGACTCGACGTCGCGGAAGTCGCTCGGGCGGGTGAAGTGCCCGCCGAGCATGCCGATCTCCTGGCCCTGGTAGATGAAGGGCGTTCCGCGCTGGAGGAAGTACGCCGTGGCCAGTGCCGTGGCAGACTCGTACCAGGCGCCGTGCGGGTCGCCGAAGCGAGACACCGCGCGCGGCTGATCGTGGTTTTCCAGGTAGAGGGCATTCCAGCCCCGCTCGCCCAGGGTCTCCTGCCAGGCCGACATGACGTCGGCAAGTTCGCCGTCGGCCAGTGAGCGCGGCGAGAACTTGCCGTTTTCCTGGCCCAGGTTGACGTGCTCGAACTGGATGAGCATGTTGAATTCGCGTCTGTCTGGGTCGCAGAACAGGAGGGCCGACTCGGGGGAGGCGTTCGAGGCCTCCCCGACGGTGAACGAGCCGGGATGGTGGGCGAATGTGCGCTCGTGCATCTCCTGGAGGAACTCGTGCAGGCGCGGGCCGTCGGCGAAGCACTCGTGGCCGACGCCGAAGGGGGCGCGCGCGGGCCCCCCGTCGGGCAGCCCCGGGCGCTTCGAGATGACGTCGATCGCGTCGACCCGGAAACCGTCCACCCCTCGATCGAGCCACCAGTTCATCATGTCGTAGACGGCGTCGCGAACCTGGGGATTCTCCCAGTTCAGGTCCGGCTGTTCGCGCGCGAACAGGTGCAGGTAGTACTGGCCCGAGGCGGGGTCGTACTCCCAGGCAGGCCCCCCGAAGAAGGACTCCCAGTTCGAGGGCTCCGCGCCGGGGGTGCCGGGCACCGCTCCCGGGCGCGGATCGCGCCAGTAGTACCAGTCGCGACGCGCGGAGTCGGGGCCCGTAGCGGATTCGATGAACCACGGGTGCTCGACGGAGGTGTGGTTCACCACCAGGTCCATGACGATGCGCATCCCGAGGTCGTGGGCGCGAGCGACGAGCGCGTCGAAGGTCTCGAGGTCGCCAAAGAGAGGGTCGATGTCGCGGTAGTCGGAGATGTCGTAGCCGTTGTCGGCCTGCGGCGAACGGTAGATGGGTGATATCCACACGATGTCGACGCCGAGTTGAGCCAGGTAGTCCAGGCGGCGCACGATCCCCGTCAGATCCCCCACTCCGTCCCCGTCGCTGTCCTGGAAGGAACGCGGGTAGACCTGGTAGAGCACCGCGTTCATCCACCACGGGTCGGCGTCGACGCGCCCGGTCGGCAGCAGGTCGGAGTGGAGGATCATCGACATCAGAGGTCGACCGTCACCGAGGCCTCGTAGGTGTCCTTGCTGTCGTGGTAGACGGCCGAGCAAGTGAAGTCGTGGGTCCCGTTCTTGCCGGTCGCGGCCACCGTTCCTTGCAGCTGTCCCTTGACCTCGAACTGCTGCTCGCCCTTGGAGTTCTTGCTGGACTTGCGGATCGAGGCGTCCGTGATGCGGCCGCTGGACACAACTTGGCTCAGCGCGGATCGGCACGCTTCCATGACGCCGTGCTCTTCCTCATCGGACACCGAGTTCGTCGAGGAACTGGACGAGCTGGAGGAAGGGTTGGGGCTGGAGGTCGGCTGGGGACTGCGAGACGGCGTGGGGCTGTTGGATGGGTGCGGGCTGTACGTTGAGGTCGGCGACGGAGAGCTCGAGCGCTCGGAGGACGAAGATCCTGACGTGGCCGCCGAGTACAGGAAGAGGACGACGATGCCGCCGATCAGAGTGATGACAAAGACACCGGCGATGATGGCTGCCATCAGTCCACCGTTGGATTTGCGAGGCGCCCGGCCCATCGGCGCGCCGCCGTAGGGCGAGGGAGTGGGGCCGGGCATTGCGTTTCCATACCCCTGCTGAGCGCCTTGCGGGAAGCCGGGCTGCTGGTTGTAACCGCCGGTCGGCTGCTGTTGGAACGGCTGCTGATTCTGAGGGGGGAACGGGTTGCTCATAGCGGACTTTCGTGTTGGTGAGAGAGGTCTCAGGGATCGTTCTGTATCCTACCAGGCGCTAGGCTTGAGGCATGACGATCGACTACCTGACCCGGCCTCGTCCCCTCGCTCCCCGCCAGGACATCCTCCCCGTCATCATCGGCGGGGACTTCGGAGTGTACGGGATTGGCCGCTGTTTCAACGAGGCCTTCGGATGTCGCTGCATCTGCGTGGGTTCCCAGCCGACCGAATCGATCACACGGTCACACTTTTTCGATGTCCGACATGTGAGTGCACACGCGACGGACGCCCAGCTGCTGGACACCCTCATGACCATCGCCGGTGAGCATCCCGACAAGAAGCTCGTCCTGATGGCCAACCATGACATCTTCTCCGCCTTCGTCGCCCGCAACATGGCGGCGTTGTCGCGCCACTATGCGCTGCCCTTCCCCTCCCTGGACGTGATGAACCGCCTGACGGACAAGGCCGAGTTTGCGCGCGCCTGCCAGCGAGCGGGCATCGACACGCCCGGCACCGTCGTCGTCGACTTCTCAGGCGTCCTCGACGAGGCCTGGGCGGCTCCGGAGATTCCCTTCGCTTTCCCCGTGGTGGCCAAGGCGGCCAACGGGGAGCCCTACGACGTCCTCGAATTCGAGGGCAAACGCAAGATCTGGTTCATCGACACCCCCGACGAGCTCGCCCAGCTGTGGGAGACCCTCACAGCCGCGGGGTTCCGTGACACGTTCCTGGTCCAGGAGCTGATCCCCGGCGACAACACGGCGATGCGTTCGATCACCGCCTACGTGGACTCCCACGGCACGGTCACGCTCATCGGCTCTGCGCGCGTGCTCCTCGAAGACCACGCGCCGACCATGATCGGAAACCCCGTTGCGATGATCACCGAGGACTTCCCCTCCCTGTGGGAGGACGCCTGCACGCTGCTCACCGAGAACGGGTACCGCGGCTTCGCGAACTTCGACGTCAAGATCGATCCTCGCGACGGACGCGCCGTCTTCTTCGAGGTCAACCCCCGCATCGGGCGCAACAACTGGTACATGGCTGCCGCCGGGGCAAACCCCATGATCCCGATGGTCGCCGACCTCATCGACGGCCAGGAGTGCGAGCAGACCCAGGCGCGCGATGAGATCCTCTACACGATGGTCCCCGACTCTCTTCTCCTGCACTACATCACAGACCCCGAGCTGCGTGCGCGGGTCACGCGCATCATCCGCGAAGGGCGACGCTTCGACCTGCTGCTCAACCCGACCGAGAAGGACCTGCGCCGCAACCTCACGGTGTGGCTCCAGAAGCAGAACCACAGGCGCAAGTTCGCCCGCTACTATCCGGAGCCGACCGACACCTCCTACTGAGCTCCCACCGCCTCACCCCGCCACGGCCTCGTCGGCGGGGGAGAGGCCCCTGATAGACTGACCCCCTACGCGACCGATAGACCCGACCAACGAGGACACCATGACGACAACCTCACTCGTGCCCATCTCCCAAGAAGATAAGATCGCCGCCGTCTCCGGCTTCCAGGACCGCTCCCTGCCCATCGAGCAGACCTGCGTGTGGGAGGCCTTCGAAAAGTCCCAGGGACACGGCGTATGGGGCCGATACGCGTGGTGCGAGGACGACACCAAGGTCGCTTTCATCACCCTCTACAAGTACGCGGTGCGAGGCGTGCACTACCTGTGGGCGAAGTGGGGCCCCGCCTGGGTCAAGGAGGCGACCCCCGAACGTGAGGCCGCCCTGCGCGCCGACCTGCTGCGCGAGATCAAGAAACGGGACAAGTCCGTCGTCTTCGTGCGCCTGCACGCCATCTACCAGCACCCCGACCTGGTGATGCCCCTGCAGACCATCTCCTACGACCGCACCGTCGTCATCGACACCTCCGGCAAGACCGAGGAAGCGATCCTCGCGGCAATGCCCAAGTCCGGCAAGCGCTCGATCCGCTCCGGCCTGAAGAAGGGCAAGGCCGAAGGCATCACCTTCCACGAGGATACGGCGAACGCGGCCGACGTCATCGACGAGTACTACGCCGTCATGGAAGAGACCGCCGAGCGTGACGGTTTCCGCCCCCACCCCAAGGCCTACTACATGAGCCTGCTCACCACGCTGGGACCCAAGCACGCGCGCATCTTCTCCATGCGCGACGCCGACGGCGCCATCCTGTGCTGGGACTTCTGCCTCGTGGAGGGGATCCGCGCGCAGGCCGAATACGGCGCCTCCACCGAAGCTGGCCGACGCCTGCGCCAACCCCCGGTCCTGGACTTCCTGGCCGCCGAGTTCCTCGCCCGCGACGGCGTGCGCGAATTCGACCTCATGGGCGCACACTCCCCGCGCTGCCCCGAACTCTACAGCGTAGGCAAGTACAAGAGCGCCTTTGCGGCGCACTTCACCGACGTCCCCGGCGGGTGGGATATGCCCGTCAAAAAGAACACCTATCGCGCCCTGAGTGCCGCAAAAGCGATCAAGGACTGGCGCGCCCGCTCCTGAATCGCCCGCCCCCGGGCGTTAGAATCCCCCTAGCACCTAACTGCATCGACCGTATCGACCAAGGAGACACTGTGCCCGACATCTCGCTCGTCATCGACGGAGAAAACCAGACCGTACCGGCGGGGACCACGGGCACGACGTGGTTCGAGAAGTCCCGCGACGTCGTCGCCATCAAGGTCGACGGTACGCCGCGTGACCTCGCGACCCCCTTCGAGGAGGGCACGACCGTCGAGGCCATCACACTGGCCAGCGAGGACGGCCTGAACATCCTGCGTCACAGCGCAACCCACGTGCTCGCCCAGGCCGTTCAGGACGTCTTCCCCGACGTCAACCTCGGCATCGGCCCGTTCATCACCGACGGCTTCTACTACGACTTCGGCAACATCGACGCGGTCACCCCCGAGCTGCTGCGCGACCTCGAAAAGCGCATGAAGCGCATCATCAAGGAAGGCCAGCGCTTCGTGCGCCGCGAAATCTCCGAGGAGGAGGCCACCCGCGAGCTGGCCGCTCAGCCGTACAAGCTTGAGCTGGTGACCACGAAGGGCAAGGGCGCGGAGGGCGCGTCCGTCGAGGTCGGCGGCGTGACCCTGACCATGTACGACAACGTCCGCCGCGACGGCTCCGTCGCCTGGAAGGACCTGTGCCGCGGCCCCCACCTGCCCTCCACCAAGCTGATCGGCAACGGCTTCGCCTTGACCAAGGCCTCGGCCGCCTACTGGAAGGGCGACCAGTCGAACGACCAGCTCCAG
>CATWCG010000133.1:0-5537 GCA_958349165.1 uncultured Actinomyces sp.
GCGTGCCGTGCGATCCGGCTTGTCCGGTCGGCGAGGCGTCCGGGTCGTTATCCGCATAGTCGTAGGCGAAGGGGAACTTCTCCGACACGTAGGTGCCGGCCTTGCCGTCACCCAGCTGGGGGGTCAGGGACGCCACCTTGTCCGCCGAGAGCGCGGGGGTTCCCTCGAGGGCGCCCGCGAACGCCGGGTGCGTCATGTCGACGCCCGTGTCGACGACGGCGACGACCTTGCCCTCGCCCTTCTGGGTGACCTGGTCGGCGTGCATCATCAGCTGAGCGCTGAGGTTGGCGGGGTCCTGGGTGGTGGTACGGGCGGAGTTTGTCGCGCCCTCGCCGGCGACCTGGTCGTCAGCATCCGCGACGCGGGTTTCGCGATCACGGAAGGCGGCCTTGACGCCGCTCGCCGCGCGGATCGCGTCGAGGGAGCCTGCGGGGGCGTTCAACGCGAAGCCCTGCAGGGCGTTGTCATACTCGCGTTCCACCTGGGCGGAGGCGCCGGGGAACGCGCCGGCCACGGCCTCGTTGATGGAAGCGAGGGAGGCGGCGCGGTCGGCACCGTCGTTGAGCTGGACGATGATGCTGACGATGGAGGCGGGGTCGGCCTCGTCGGTCGCCTGGGCCTGCTCGACCTGGGTGGTCTGCCCGCTCTTCGAGGTCAGCGCGGTGTCGACGTCGCCCACGGGCAGGGACGAGGCCGTGGCACCCGCGTCGGGTCGGGTGTCCGCCGGTGTTGGTGGGGATGCGAAGGTCGCGGGGCCGGCAACCACGAGCGCTGCGGTGCCAGCCAGCGCGAGGAGCGTCGCTGGTTTCTTCGTTGTCATGTGCGTAACTCCAATGTGTGACGGGCGGTCGCGAAAGAACGAGGAGAGGACCACGTGTAGTGACCGCCATGATCAACATACCGCAGATAAGTCTTGTGACAAGCTTTGTTTCACGAAGAGAAACACATGACGATTAGTTTACCCAGTAATGGATTCCGGGCCCGAGAACGCCGACGTAGCAACATTCTCGGGCCCGGAGGCACGAATTGACAGAATCAGAGGGCTCAGAGCCTATCGCACCCAGGCGCCCGAATCGTCAAACACGTAGGTGCGCCCGTTGATCACGTGCGTGCCCGTGATCATCGCGCCGGACGGGGACAGGTAGTACCAGGTGCCTCGATCCTTGATCCAGCCGGTCGCCATCTTTCCGGAGGCGTTCAGGAAGTACCAGGTACCGCCGTCGTTCACCCACCCGATGGCCATCGCGCCGGAGCCCGTCAGGTAGTACCAGGAGCCTCCTTCGGCCAGCCAGCCGGTGGCCATGACCTTGGAGGCCGGGTCGAGGTAGTACCACTGACCGCCGTCGCGCACCCAGCCGCCCACGAGGGCGCCCTCGGAGTCGGCGTACACCCACTCCCCGCTGGCACGCTTGAGGAAACCGGTCGCCATGTAGCCGGACGGACCGAACTGATAGTCGCGGCCGTTGATGGTGAACCAGCCGGCCTTGAGGTACGTCTGGCCGTCGGCGCACACGTACCACCAGCCCACGGCATCCTTGGCCCAGTGACCTCCCTCGGGGCTCACGCACGGGCTGGGCGTGCCCGGGTTGCCGCTCGGCAGGTTGATCGGGAAGACCTCGGAGGGGTTGAGGCCGTAGTCCCACGCGAGGATGTACGGGTTGGCGATGACGTCGCCGGTGCCGCCCTGGTCGGTCCACGCCTGCTCGATCACGCTCATCGGAATCTCCACGTGGTACGTGTAGCGGCCATCGGCACCGACGCTGCCCTCGTCCTCGGTGAAGACGTGGCGGTAGAACCACAGGCCGTCGGCCGGGTCGTGCAGGTCGACCGCCGCCAGCGGCGAGTCATCGGTGACGTCGAAGGTGACGACGAAGCCCTCATCCTTTCCGGAGTAGACCAGATCAGAGATGACGGGGGCCTTCGTGTCCAGGCGGAAGTCGTAGGAGATCGACTGCTCGGCGCGCGACGGGCCGTCGTTGGCTGCGGCGATGCGCAGCGTGTACGCGCCGTCGGGCATGCGCGCGAACTTCTCCGCGTTCGCGTCGAAGGCCGTGGAGTCGTGGTAGGCCTCGACCCACGTGTTCTCCTCGGTGCTGGTCAGGTAGATGGACTTCCAGTTCCGGTGGTTGGTCACCGAGAAGACCGTCTCCCCGGCCTCGTTCGTGTAGGTGCTGGTGAGCGTGTGGACGCTGCGCAGCGTGCCCGTGCGGGGTTCGAGGACCGTCGGGGCGCCCGAGGCCGCGGACCGCGAGATCACGTAGCGCTGTGGGTTGGGCTTTCCGGTGCGGTCGGCCACCTTGATGAGGGGGTTGTACCCGAGGGAGTCCCCGGTGGTGCCGTTGACGATCTCCGAGGCCCGGGTGTGCGCCCCGCCCGTCGAGGCGAGCGCGTCGAAGATGGGAGCCTTGCCCCAGTCGCCGTAGAAGCCCAGGTAGGGCACGGCCAGGTCGGGCTGAGACGCGGTCTTCGAGGCGAAGCGCACGAAGCCGTCCAGGAACGTGCCGTTGGGCGTGTTGTCCGCGACGTAGGAGGCGAACTCGGAGCCGGGCACGATGTCGACGCCGACGGTGGCCTCGCCCAAGGCCGGCACCGTGACGGTCGCGCCCTCAGCCGAGGCCGATGCCGCGCCGGAGTACGTGACCTCCACGCCACGGCCTCGCCAATCCGAGGAGTGTTCCGTGAAGAAGCCGCCGTCCACGATCTCGGACAGGGCCTGGGAGCTGAGCTCGTAGGTCGCGGGCGTCGCGCCGAGGTTGTGGAGGGTGACGTCGAAGTGCCAGCCCGTCGTTCCGTCCCCCAGGTCGGCCTTGGGGCGGGAGGGCTCGGCGGCGCCCACGACGGTCGGGTACACGGACGAGGTCGTGGCGGCCAGCGCGTCCACGAGGCCCGCGCCCTGCTTGCGCGGGGAGTACAGGGCACCCGAGGTCTGGGCGGCGTCGGTCAGGGGACGCGCGGTTCCCATGATGAGGTTCTGGACGACGTCGGCTTTCTGACGCGCGCTCATCGAGGCGAACATCGGGTCGGACTGGACGCGCTGCAGGACGATCGCGCTAATGCCCGCCATCTGCGGGGTCGCCATCGAGGTACCCGACGTCTGCTCGTACGCACCGTTCGGTATAGCGGAGAAAACGTTGCCACCGGGCGCCGCGATCTCCGGCTTGAGGCGCAGGTCGGGGGACACGCCCCACGAGGAGAACTCCGAGGCCTCGTAGGTGGTGGACTGGGGCAGGACCTGCCCCTCGGCGATGGTCAGGTGGTGGTCGGCAGCCGCCAGCATGGCCTGCCCGTCGGCCTGGGAGATGAACGCGGCGGGCACGTCCTGGGTCGTCAGGTTCATGATGATGAGCGAGCCGACCGAGACGTTGTTGTAGACGAGGACGCCCGCCGGGTGCAGGTCGTAGAGGTTCTCGACCTTCTTCTGGTAGGTCATCTTGCCGCGCGAGACGAGCGCGATCTTACCGGACAGCCCGTTCGGGAACTTCTCCTTCAGGGCGGCAACATCCTCCTCGGAGGCGAAGCCGGCGTCCACGTACTCGTAGGTCCCGGCGGGCAGGTCGGAGAAGTAGGCGACCTTCTCGCCGTTCATGCCGCGCGAACGCTGATAGCCGATATCCATGCCGGCGGCCGTGAAGGCGTTGCGGATGAGCGCGTTCTCGACGGAGCCGACGGCCACGACCGAGGGGTAGGTGGCGGGCTCGTCCATGACGGAGGTGTCGGGGTCGGAGGCGTAGGGCAGGCCTTTGCCGGAGTTGTTGCCGTATCCGGTCGAGAAGGCATTGCCCGCGGCCGCGTTGACGGTAATCCCCTCCTCCTGGAGCTTCTTGTACACGGTGTCGTAGACCGAGTCGGCCTCGTTATCCATGCCGGCCGTCCACCCCAGCGACAGGTTGATGACGTCGGGGCGCAGGACGACCATATCGTCGAGTGCGGCCAGGAGGGCCGAGTCCAGCAGGGCGTCGTCCTCGGTGCGCGTCACCTTGCCGACGATGATCTGCGCGTCCGGGGCGGTGCCGACGATCTTGTCGGCGTTGCCGGCGGCGATGCCGGCGACGTGCGTCCCATGGAATCCGGAGCCGCCCTCGCGCGGGGCGGCATCCACATCGTCATCCGCGTAGTCGTAGGCGAAGGGGAACTTCTCGGACATGTACTGGCCGGACTTTCCGGCCCCCAGGTGAGGCACCAGCGCCTGCACCTGATCCTCGGACAGGGCGACGTTGTCGGGCATGGCCCCCGTGAACGCCGGGTGAGTCATGTCGACGCCCGTGTCGATGACCGCGATGACCTTCCCCTCGCCCTTCTGCGTGACCTGGTCCGTGCGCATCATGAGCTGGGCGCTCAGATTCGCCGGGTCCTGCCCCTCCGCCTGGGAGGCCCTGGTGCCACCTTCGGCATCCATAGCCGCCACGTCGCTGACGTGCCCCTCGCGCTCCAGGAACGCCGCACGCACGCCGCTCGACGCCCGGATCGCGTCCAGGGAACCGGCGGGCGCGCGCAGCGCGAAGCCGACCAGGGCGTTGTCGTACTCGCGCTGCACCTGCACCCGCGCTCCCGGGAACTCCCCGGCCACTGCCTCGTTGATCGAGGCGAGGGAGGCGGCGGTATCCGCCCCGTCGTCGAGCTGGACGATGATGCCGACGATGCGCGCCGGATCCCGATCGGCACCCGATCCCGCGTCGTGGCTCTGGCCGCTCTTCGAGGTCAGCGCCGTGTCGAGATCTCCGACAGGCAGGGACGAGGCAGCGGTCTCCGTCGCGGGTCTCGCTCCCGAGACCAGGGGCGAGGCCACGGACGCAGGGCCCGTGACGGCGAGCGCGCACGCGCCAACAAACGCCAGGAGGACAGCTGGTTTCTTCATTGACATAAGCCTTCTCCAATGTGTTCACAGACGGCTCCTGTCAGCGTGTGGCACTCCCACGCCGCAGCCGCCTGCCCTAAAGCTACCGGAAAAGACCACGATGACAAGCCGTCAATCGTTTTCGAAAAACTTAAGCCCGCCTGAAGTGTCCAACACGACGGGGCCCGGGAACGCCTCAATCGTTGCGTTCCCGGGCCCCGGGGTGCGAGCGGGGGGATCAGATCACCAGATCCACACGCCGTTCTCGTCGAAGTAGCGCGGCGTCGAGCCGATGGTCAGGTGTCCCGTGGCCATCGCACCGTTACCCTGGAGGTAGTACCAGGTGCCACCCAGGTTGAGCCACCCGGTGTACATGGAGCCCGAGGGGTTCATGAAGTACCAGGTGCCGTCCACCTTCACCCAACCGGTGCGCATCGCGCCGTCGGTGCCCAGGTAGTACCAGGAACCGCCAACGGCCTGCCAGCCGGAGAGCTGGGCACCAGAGCCGTCGTGGAAGTACCAGGTGCCCGCGTCGTTCACCCAACCGGTGCGCATGTAGCCGCTGGCGTCGAAGCGATAGGTGCGGCCGTCGATCATCATCGCCTTGCCGGCGGGGTACGAGCCGTCAGCGTTGCGGTACCACCAGCCGACCGAGTCCAGCATCCAGGAACCCGTGGGAGCGGGCTGGGGCTGGGGCTGAGGC
>CATWCG010000134.1:0-5471 GCA_958349165.1 uncultured Actinomyces sp.
ACGGGATACTTTGCGCTCGTCAAGACGACCCTGCTGGCTCTCATCCCGCTGGTGATCGTCGTCGGGTTCCTCATCCGCATTGACCGCTGGGAACCCGAGCCCTGGAAGACGAAGATCTCGGTGTTCCTGTGGGGCGCCGGCGTCGCAACCCTGTCGGCGGGCATCCTCAACACTGCGCTGCATCACAACATCGCCTACTCGACCGGCGACGCGCAGGGGGCTTCCGCCCTGTCCGCGACCTTCGTCGCCCCGCTCGTCGAAGAGACGCTCAAGGGCGTCGTCGTGCTCATCGTGGTCCTCGTGCGGCGCACCAGCATTAACTCCGTCCTGGACGGCGTCGTGTACGCCGGATTCTCGGCCGCTGGATTCATGTTCACCGAGGATATCCTCTACTTCCTGCGCGGCGAGGCCGAGGGCACCACCAACCTCATCGTCCTCGTCGTCATGCGCGGTATCTTCAGTCCCTTCCTGCACGTCATGGCCACGTCCATGACGGGCATCGGGCTGGCGCTGGCACTTCTCAAGTTCAAGCGCGGATGGTCCAAGGCGGGGATCGTCGCCGTGTTCTGGGTGTGCGCCATGGGGATCCACTTCCTGTGGAACGGCAGCGCCTCCTACGGGGGCGGCTGGTTCCTGATCCTCTACGCCGTTGTTCAGGTGCCCGCGTTCATCGTGTGGTCGGTCCTGCTGCTGCGCGCGACGCGCAAGGAAGCGGAGAAGATCCGCACCGGCCTGGTTCCCTACGTCCGTACCGGCTGGGTCTTGCCCGGCGAGGTCACGATGGCCACCGACAAGCGTTCCCGCAAGGCAGCCCTGAAGTGGGCGGCCCGTGGCGGTCGCGACGCCAAGAAAGCGATGCGTTCCTTCCTGGCCAACCTCGCCTCCCTCGGCCTCGACCAGCGCCTCATGGCCAAGCACGGGCCCGATCCCGCCCGCATCGAGAACGATCGACAGATGCTCACCGAGGCCGCCGACAACAGGCGTGAATTCCTGCGCCTGACCTCCATCGCCGAGCAGCAGCACGACGTCTCGAAGGCCGTCTCCTCGCGCGCCCGGGCAGCCTGAGAGCAGAAAGAACAACAGTGACCTACAATCCCCAGTTCCCCGGTCCGGCTCCCACGGGGCGCGCGATTGCCCCGCAGGGCAACGCAGGAGCCAACGCTGTGCCCGCCCCCGGGGCAGGCCAAGTCCCGCAGCCGATGGCGGGCGCGACCCCTCCCGCTCAGGGCTCCAGGGTGCCTCAGGCTCCGGTTCCGGCCCCGAGCGCGCCGGCTCAGTCCACGTCGCGATACGGTGGCCAGGGCGTGCCCGCTCCGACGCAGGGCCAGCTCCCGCAGCCGACGCAGGGAGCGACGCCTCACGCGCGCGTTCCCATGGGACAGCAGGCGTCGCCTCAGTTTGGACAGGGCGCGCCCACCCGGGCCTCGGCGCAGTTCGGAGCCCCGAGCGCGCCCGACCAGGCGCCCCGCGCCGCGGGCAATCCTTTCGCGCCCCCGGGACAGTCCGCGTCTGAGCCTGGCATCCCCCAGGCCGCGTCGAACTCCCGCGCATCTGCGCCCGGTGCCCCTGCACCCGGTCAGTTCACCCCCGGATTCCGCTCCTTCGTGCGCTCGGGTCCCTCCATGCCCGGCCCCGGCACAGCCCAATACCCGCAGGCCGCACCGCAGGCAGCCCAGGTGTGGGTCATGCCCGAGCCTGAGAGGACGCCTCTGCCCGTTTTCGAAGGGGTCACCATCGGCGCGGGCGCCGCGATGATGCTGCTCGGCGTCCTGAGCGCGATGCTCATCGCCGGCCCCGTGTACGGCTTGTTCTTCGCGTTCATGTGCCTCTTTCCGCTGTCGATCGTCATCTCCTTCCTGCTCTTCGTGGACCGTTTCGAGCCCGAGCCCTGGTGGACGAAGATCGCCGCATTCCTGTGGGGCGGGGGCGTCGCCATCTTCTTCGCTGGAATGTCCAACGACTTCGCGAAGCTTGTTTTTTCCGCAGCAACGGATAACCCCGCAGCCGGCGAGGTCTTCGGTGCCGTCGTCGCGGCCCCCCTCGGCGAGGAATTCCTCAAGGCGCTCGGCGTCATCGCCATCGTTCTCCTGCGCCGAAACAACATCTCATCCCCCCTCGATGGCCTGCTCTACGGCGGCCTGTCCGCTGCCGGCTTCCTCGTCGTCGAAGACTTCGGGTACTTCGTGGAGGCGGCGGTCAACGGTACCTTCTGGACCACCTTCTTCATGCGCGTCTTCATGGGCGTGTTCGGTCACATCATGTACACGTCCCTGACGGGCTGGGCGATCGGCTGGGCCGTCACCCGGACGAAGTCGATCGGCCTCGGATGCGGCGCGATCACGCTCGGATACCTCCTGGGTGTCACCCTCCACGGCGTGTGGAACGGCTCCGGCTACATCGTCTCCTCAGAGGAGGCCTGGTACCTCCTGTACGCCTGCCTGCAGATCCCCCTCTTCATCGGCTGGCTGTGCTTCGTCGGCTTCGCCATGAAACGCGAGCGCCGAGACGCCGCCGCGGGCCTCATGCCCTACGTCCAACAGGGCTGGATTATCCCCAGCGAGGTCCAGATGGTGTGCGATCCCGCCTCGCGTCGCACCGCCCTGAACTGGGCCGCGCGCGGTGGCCCGGCCTCGAAGAAGGCGATGAAGCAGTTCATCTACGCGCTGGCCACCCTCGGCCTCGACCAGGTCGTCATGAACGTGCGTGGCCCCGAACCCAAGCGCCTGGAGGCCACGCGCGAGGCCACGAAGGAAGCAACCGAGCAGCGCGCCATCTTCATGCGACTGACGGGCGCACGTGTCGTCTGAATCATCGGTGCTCATGGCCCACTCAACGCACCCTCACAGGGCGGACACAGGAAGCTGGGCCATGATGCTACCGACAGAAAGGACATAGACGTGACTCACACACACCCTGCCCGTCGATCAACGACGGCACTCACCGTGAGCTCGATCGTATTGATCGTCATCGGTATCCCGGCACTTGCCCACGAATTGATTGGCGCGATCGACGGTGCCACCAGCTCAACGGCGGCGCTCGCCGTGGGCGCCTCGAGCGTGAGCGCCCTCGTTGGCCTCGTTTTCTTGGCGTGGTTGGCGCGATTCACCCCGTCGATCCTCTCGTGGATCGCCGCATTCACGTGGGGCACCGGTGGTGCGCTCCTCATCGCGGGCATCGGTAATGGCGTAACCGATGCGGTCATGGAGACGAGCATCTCAGGTGCCCAGACGGCCGATGTCGTGACGTCGGTCGTGACAGGACCGCTTATCGAGGAGACCGCGAAGGGGATCGGCGCGCTCATCCTCATCCTTGCGGCTCGCAAGGTGTTGCAGCGCCCCGCCCAAGGCGCGGTCCTGGGCGGCCTCGTGGGACTCGGCTTCGCGTGGGGCGAGGACATCGGCTACTACGTGAGCGCTCTCGACGAGGGCATGGGCGGCCTGTGGGAATCGTTCCTGGCCCGCGCCCTCCTCGGTGCCTTCGGGCACGCCATCTTCACCGGCGTCTTCGGATTCGCGCTGTGCTGGGCGATGCTGCGCGCGAAGAATGTCTTCGTCGGGATCGCCGCGGGCCTCGGCGGTTTCGCGGGAGCCATGCTCCTGCACGCGCAGGCCAACGGCGTCGGCTTCCTGGCGCCAGAGGACTCGTGGAACCTCACCTACGGTGCGATTGAGGTTCCCGTTCTGCTCGTCAGCGTCGCACTCCTCGTGTGGGGGATGCGCCGCCGCCGGGCTACCCTGGAGGCATGAGCGCACTCGACTGGCCGCTGGACGCGGACAGCTACCCCCACCGGGAGGCCGCCCGCGTCCTCCTCTTCGACGACGCAGGCAGGGTGCTCCTGGCAATGGGGCACGACGAGGACCAGCCGGAACGGTCCTGGTGGTTCACGATCGGAGGCGGGATCGAGGCGGGGGAGGACCCTCGCGCGGCCGCCGTGCGCGAGGTCTACGAGGAGACGGGCCTGCGCCTGAGCACCGACGACCTGGTCGGTCCCGTCCTGTATCGCACCGCCGAATTCGATTTCCTGGCCGTCACCGCGCGCCAGGACGAGTGGTTTTTCATCGCGCGGGCCCCCTCGACCGCGCTGAGCAGGGACGGGTGGACCGAGCTCGAGCGTTCCGTCATCGACACCCAACGCTGGTGGGACATCGACGAGGCCTCGGCAACCATCGACGGAGAAATCTACCCCGCGCAGATTCTCCAGTACGCCAGGGCGTGGAAAGACGGCTGGGACGGAAAGCTCATCGAGCTGACCGACACCCGCGAACCGTAAACGCTAGGCAGGGGACAGGCCCAGCGGCGCGATCGCCAGGGACAGGTCCGGCACGTTGAGTTGGACCGCCACCTGCTCGCGCACCGCGGGCTTCGCGCAGAAAGCGATGCCGACCCCGGCCTCGTTCATCATGGGGATGTCGTTGGCTCCGTCCCCGATCGCGACCGTGCGTTCCAGCGGCACCCCCAGGGACGAGGCCCACTGGCGCAGGCACTCGACCTTGACCTGGGAGGTCACGATGCGCCCGAGGACTCGGCCCGTGAGCGCGCCGTCGACCACCTCCAGGCGGTTGGCCGCGTAAAAGTCGATGCCCAGGGAGGCCGCCAGGGGGGCGACGACCTCCTCAAAGCCGCCGGAGACGACCCCGAATCGCCCCCCGGCCGCGTGCACGGCGTCGATCAGCTCGCGCGCGCCGAGCGTCGGCGTAATCGACGCGAGGACGTCGGCGAAGACGGAGGCGGGCACTCCGGCGAGGGTTGCGACCCTCTCACGCAGGGACTCGGCGAAATCAAGCTCGCCGTTCATCGCTCGAGCCGTAATCTCGGCGACCCGCTGGCGCGTGCCCGCGGCCTCGGCCAGCTCCTCGATGACCTCCTGGCTGATGAGCGTCGAATCGACGTCGGTGACGACGAGGCCGGGTGCCCCGCTGGCAACTAGCAGCGGCGCACCCGGCTCATCGAGGCGGTGAGTGGAGCTCACTTGCGGACGACCGTCCCCTTCGGGACGACGGTGATCCCGGACTCCGTGACCGTGAAGCCACGCTCGACGTCGTGCTCGAGATCGACACCGACGACGGCGCCCTCCTCGACGATGACGTTCTTGTCCAGAATCGTCTTGACGACCTTCGAGTGCCGGCCCACGCGGCTGCCGTGCATGACGACGGAGTCCTCGATCTGCGCCCACGAGTGGACGTAGGTGTGCGGGGACACGATAGAGCGCTCGATCGCGCCGCCGGAAACGATCACGCCGGGGGAGACGAACGAGTCGATCGCGTGACCCAGGCGATCCGCATCGCCGTAGACGAACTTGGCCGGCGGCAGCGAGCCGTCGATCATCGTCATGGTCGGCCACTCACGGTTGTACAGGTTGAACACCGGGTGCACCGAAATCAGGTCCATGTTCGCCTCGTAGTAGGCGTCCAGCGTGCCAACGTCGCGCCAGTAATCGCGGTCGCGGTCGGTCGAACCCGGCACGTCGTTGT
>CATWCG010000135.1:0-5445 GCA_958349165.1 uncultured Actinomyces sp.
CAGGCATAAACAAAACAAACAAACACACTATCGAGTTCACAAACAACACCCACACACCCAAACAACCAGGCCACAAACCCAGCCACCCAAGCGGTGAACCACCACCACAAACCCACTCACAAGCTCGCGGCGACAGGTGAATAATCTACTCACCCCCCACACAAAAGTCAACCCAAAACACCGTGACCCCCACCACACACCCCACAAACCCACCAAACACAACGAAATAGGGGGCGTCCGATCGCCATCGAACGCCCCCTTCTCCGAAAGAATCAGCTCAGCTCTAGCACGGCAAGGTTCTTGCGACCCTTACGAATGAGAGCCAGTCCACCTGCGAGAACGTCCTCCTGGCCTAGGACCGCCTCGGGATCGGCGACCTTCACGTTGTTGATGGACGCGCCGCCGGAGGAGATCGTGCGGCGTGCCGCAGTCTTCCCCTTCTCGAAACCGAGGGCGACAAGAGCGTCCGCCACGGTCGACTCACCAATGGTCACAGACGCGCGCGGAAGGTCGGCGGTCGCGGCGGCCAGGGTGGCCTCGTCGAGATCGCGGATGTCACCGCCACCCCAGAGGGCATCGGTTGCCGCCAGAACGCGCTCAAGCTGTTCCCTGCCGTGCACGAGCTCGGTCACGGAGGCGGCCAGCGCCTTCTGCGCGGCGCGCTGGTGGGGACGTTCGGCGACCTCGACGGCCAGCGCTTCGATCTCTTCGCGAGACTTGAAGGTGAAGATCTTCAGGAAGCGCACGACGTCCTCGTCCGCGACCTGCAGCCAGAACTGGTAGAAGGCGTAGGGAGTCATCATCTCCGGGTCGAGCCAGATGGCACCGCCCTCGGACTTGCCGAACTTCGTTCCGTCGGCCTTGGTGATGATCGGCGTGGTCATCACGTGCGTGTCGACGCCCTCGACCTTGCGGATCAGGTCGACGCCGCCCACCATGTTGCCCCACTGGTCGTTGCCGCCGGTCTCGAGGGTGCAGCCATGGCGACGGTACAGCTCGAGGAAGTCGTTGGCCTGGAGGACCTGGTAGGAGAACTCCGTGTACGAGATGCCCTCGTCGGAGGCGATGCGGCGCGCGACGATGTCCTTGTTGAGCATCGTGCCCACGCGGAAGTACTTGCCGATGGTGCGCAGCAGGTCGATGGCGCTCATCTCCTGGGTCCAGTCCAGGTTGTTCACCATGCGCGCGGCCGCCGGCCCCTCGAAGTCGAGGAACCTCGAGATCTGAGCGCGAAGGCGATCCGCCCATCCCTTGACGACCTCGGTCGACTGGAGCTGACGCTCGCCGCTCTGTCGTGGGTCGCCAATCTGCCCGGTGGCGCCGCCAACGAGCGCGAGCGGGCGGTGCCCGGCGAGCTGAAGGTGGCGCATGACGATGAGCTGGACGAGGTGACCGTGATGCAGGGAGGGCGCGGTCGGGTCGTAGCCGCAATAGAAGGTGACAGGTCCGGCGGCCAGGTGCGCGCGAAGCGCCTCGAGGTCGGTGTGCTGCGCGAGCAGCCCACGCCACTGCAGTTCGTCCAGAATGTCTGTCACGAAAGTTGTCCTTCCTTGCGGATTCGACGGGTTGTTGTTCTTGTAGTGTATCGGCTCGGCGGCGCCGGGCGTTAGCGCAGCGCGGTGTCCGCCCATTGGCGTGCATCCGCGAGGCAGGCCCTGGCCTCGTCGAGCTGTTCGGCGACGCGCACGGGGGCGGTGCCGCCGCGGCCGAGGCGGGCGCCGACCGATCCCTCGACGGTGAGGACGGAACGAACCTCGGGGTCGAGGTGGGACGAGGCCTGGGCGAGCTCCGCGTCCGTCAGGTCCGCGAGCTCCACTCCCCTCGCCTCGGCCAGGCGCACGCAGGCGCCCGAGATTTCGTGGGCGTCGCGGAAGGGAACCCCGCGCTTGACGAGCCATTCGGCGATGTCGGTCGCCAGCGAGAAGCCCTGCGGGGCGAGTTCGGCGAGGCGCTCGAGGTGGATCGTCATGGTGTCGATCATGCCGGCGACGGCGGGGCACAGGACGTCAAGGGTGTCGATCTGGTCGAAGACCGGCTCCTTGTCCTCCTGGAGGTCACGGTCGTAGGCGAGAGGAAGAGCCTTGAGGACGGCGAGGAGGCCGGTCAAGTCGCCGATGAGTCGTCCGGCCTTGCCTCGTGCGAGCTCGGCAACGTCCGGATTCTTCTTCTGCGGCATGATCGAGGAACCGGTCGAGTAGGAGTCGTCGAGGGTGACGTAGCCGAACTCCTTCGTGTTCCAGATGACGATCTCCTCGGACAGTCGGGAGATGTCGATGCCGATCTGGGCGCAGATGAACGAGAACTCGGCGACGACGTCGCGGGCTGACGTCCCGTCGATCGAGTTTGCGACGGAGTCGTGAAAGCCGAGGGCCGCGGCGATACGGCGCGGATCCATGCCGAGGGTGTTGCCGGCCAGCGCGCCCGAACCGTAGGGCGAGATGGCGGCTCGCTTGTCCCAGTCGCCCAGGCGCGCCACGTCGCGCAGCAGCGGCCACACGTGGGCGAGCAGATGGTGCGCGACGAGGACGGGCTGAGCGTGCTGCATGTGGGTACGACCGGGCATGACGGCGTCCCCCGCGCGGCTGGCCTGGCCGATGAGGGCCTCGGCGATATCGAGGACGCGCCCGGCCAAGTGGCGGGCTTCCTGGCGCAGGTAGACGCGAATGAGCGTCGCGATCTGGTCGTTACGCGAGCGCCCCGCGCGGAGCTTGCCTCCAAGCGTCGCACCGGCACGCTCAATGAGCCCGCGCTCGAGGGCGGTATGCACGTCCTCATCGTCGGGGCTGGGCACGAAGGCTCCGGAGGCGACGTCGGCGTCGAGGCGGGCGAGAGCCGCGTGCATGTCCTCGCACTCCTGGTCGGTGAGCAGGCCGACGCGGTGCAGCTCGTCGGCGTGCGCATGCGAACCCGCGATGTCGACGTGTGCCAGGCGGAAATCGAAATGGGTCGAGACGCTCAGCGCCGCGAGGGCCTGCGACGGGCCTCCGGCGAAGCGGCCGCCCCACAGGGACACGTGCTTGTCGGACTGCGACATGGTTGACCTCCCAAGGTCGGTGGCGGGAACGAAGCTATGGCTTAAGAGTATTCGAGATGCTGGCGGGCCGCCGACGGCCACACGACGGGCACCTCACCGCGCACCTTGACCCAGGTGGCGATGATGACGACGAGCATCCAGTTACCCTCGAAGAGCATCCTCGATTCCGTGAAGGACTGGATGAACATCGCGATCATGAGGACGGCGGGGACGACGTCCCAGAGGTTGTCGTCGATATGGGCGACCGCGACCTTGACGACTCGGAAGAGCGTCCACACGATGGCCGACGTGACCAGAAACGCTCCGACGAAGCCGGTCGTCAACGCGGCCTCCACGTAGACGTTGTGAGCCTGGTTGGTGGGGGTCCCGTCGGGGCGGATCACGAGGGAGGCGAAAGGCTCCATCCACGTGGGCCAGCCGATGAACCAGCCCCAGCCTCCGATCGGCCGCTGCCCCACTAACGGCTCGACTGCGTGCCAGATGACGGAGCGTCCGCTCATGTCCGGGCTGCGCCCGAAGGCGTCCGCGATCGCGTGGCGCGCGAAGAACGCGCCGATCGCCGCGAGCACGCCCACCCCGGCGAAAATGCCGACGACGCGCAGTCTGAAGCGCACGGGCACCCGCCGCTGCACGACCAAGCCGACGATGACGACGAAGCAGCCGGCGGTGGACAGGAAAACCGTGGCCGATTGGGTCAGCAGGAAGACGGCGCCGCATGCAGCCAACCATGCCAGAGTGGAGGGCAGGGCGCGGCGGGTCTGCATGTAGCGCAGGACCAGGCAGATCGCGAGGAGCAGCGCAACGAAGGCCAACGGATTGCGGTTGCCAGGGAAGCCCTGGATGGGGCCTCCGTGAAAGATCAGGCCGTCGACCCAATACGAGGACGCTGGCAGCAATCCCCTGCCCCACATGGTCGGCGGGGCCAGGGGGCCTCGCCCGAACAAGCCGACCAGGACCTCGAGAATGAACGAGGACCCGATGATCCACTGGAACGACAGGATCAGGGACTCCACAAGCGCCGTCAGTGGCAGCGCGACCGCTACGGCGATCGAGACCAGCGTCAGCGAGCACTGAAGAACCCAGAACTGCGCGCTCGTCATGGGGTCGACCGACCAGAAGCAGGTGAGCCCGCACCAGAGCACGAACAGGCTGATCGTCGTCGGGAAGCGGCGCAGCAGCAGGGATCGCCCGGAGCTGCGGAACAGCACCACGAAGGCCACGAGAAGGATGAGCATGGGCACGAGGGAGCCGATGTCTCCGAATATCCCGCGCACGCCCTTCCCGGCGAAGCCGACGAAAAACATGCCAGCGACCGTGTAGCGCATCATGCGCTCACGCAGGGCCTCATCCTGATCGGTGGCCGCGGTCCCTCCGATCGGCGCACTGTCTTGGAACGTCATACACGACACAGTAGGCGAGGTGGGAGCGCCATCGCCGACGCTCCCACCTCTTGAAACCCAACTGAAACATTCCCTGTGAGAGAACGCTCAGTGAGTACTCAGTACCCCATATTGACGCCGAAGCGCACGTCGCGGGCGGCCGCGAGCTTGGACTGCAGGCCATAAATGTCGATGAATCCGCGCGACGACGACTGATCGAAGGTATCGCCCGTCTCGTAGGTCGCGAGGTTGAAGTCGTACAGGGAGGACTCCGAGCGGCGCCCGTTGACGGTCGCGCGTCCGCCGTGCAGGATCATGCGGATGTCGCCGGACACGTATTCCTGCGTGTGTTCGATGAAGGCATCCATCGACTTCTTGAGCGGCGAGTACCACTGGGCCTCGTAGACGAGTTCGCCCCACGTCTGCTCGAGCTGGCGCTTGTAGCGGTGCTGCATGCGCTCCAGGGTGATGGATTCGAGGGCCTGGTGAGCCTCGATGAGAGCGACGGCGCCGGGCGCCTCGTAGATCTCGCGGGACTTGATGCCCACGAGGCGGTCCTCGACCATGTCGATGCGGCCGATGCCCTGTGCGCCGGCGCGGCGGTTCATTTCCTGGATGGCCTCGAGCGGGGTGACGGGGCGGCCGTCAATCGCGACGGGGATGCCCTTGTCGAAGGTGATGACGACCTCGTCGGGCAGCGGCGGGTAGGTCGGGTCGTCGGTGTAGACGTAGACGTCCTTGGTGGGAGCGTTCCACAGGTCTTCGAGGAAGCCGGTCTCGATGGCGCGGCCCCACACGTTCTGGTCGATCGAGAAGGGGTTGTGCTTCGTCGTTTCGATCGGCAGGTTGTGCTTCTCGGCGTACTCGATGGCAACGTCGCGGGTCAGGGCAAGGTCGCGCACCGGGGAGATGCAGTCCATGTCGGGGGCCATCGAAGTGATGGAGACCTCGAAGCGGACCTGGTCGTTGCCCTTGCCGGTGCAGCCGTGGGCGACGGTGGTGGCACCGAATTCGCGGGCGGCCTTGACCAGG
>CATWCG010000136.1:0-5399 GCA_958349165.1 uncultured Actinomyces sp.
ATATAATTCAGTCGGTTCGTCCCACAGCGTCACATCGTTGCCACCAGGCCCGCAGCAAGGCGACGGCTACACCCCTCCCCCGCTTTACTCGGCAGCCTCGGCCGCCTCCAGCCAGGCCTCCTCCAGCCCTTCAATTTCCCCTAGGATGTCCTGATGCTTCGCGGAGACCGTCGTCAATTCTGAGACGACAGAGGCGTCCGTCGCCACCTTGATAGACAACGACTCCAACCGAGACTCCAGGGACGAGGCCTCGGCGCGCAGACGCTCCAACTTACGTTCAATGCGGGCCACTTCCTTTTTGGCCGCGCGCCGCGCCGCCGCGTCGCTCACCCCGCCGCGAGCGCTCCCCTGCCCCGCGCCTTCCTCACCCGAGGAGGCGTCCGCAGGCTGCGCGGCGGAGCGGGAGGCGGAGCCGGCCTCGTCAGCGCGAGAGGACGGCCCGAAAGCCCCGAAGTCTCCGGAGGCGCGCATCTGCAGGTACTGCTCGACGCCACCCGGCAGCGCGCGGACCTGCCCGTCGCCGAGGAGGGCGACCTGGTGGTCGGTGACGCGCTCAAGGAGGTAGCGGTCGTGGGAGACGACGACGAGGGTGCCCGGGAACGTGTCGAGCAGATCCTCCATGGACGCCAGCGTGTCGGTGTCCAAGTCGTTCGTGGGCTCGTCGAGGAGCAGCACGTTCGGCTGGCTCATGAGCAGGCGCATGAGCTGGAGGCGTCGGCGCTCGCCGCCCGAGATCTCGCCGATGCGCGTGTAGGCGCGGGCGCGCGTGAACCCCATGCGCTCCGTCATCTGCGAGGCGCTGACCTCCTTGCCGTCCACGACGACACTCTGGGCGACGTCGGCGACGGCCTCGACGACGCGCATGTCGGCCAGGGCGTCGAGCTCGTGCGTGTCCTGTGAGAGGGTGGCGACCTGGACGGTCTTGCCGCGCTTGACGCGCCCCGACGTGGGCGTCAGGTCGCCGCGCAGCAGGTTCAGGATCGTCGTCTTGCCGGCGCCGTTGACACCCACGATGCCGACGCGCTCGGCGGGGGCCAGGCGCCAGGTGACGTCCTGCAGGATATCCAGGCGCGAGCCGTCGGGGCGCGTGAAGGACACGGACACATCCTCGAGGTCGATGACGTCCTTGCCCAGGCGCGCGGTCGCCATCTTGACCAGCTCGACGGTGTCGCGCGGGGGCGGCACGTCGGCGATGAGGGCCTCGGCGGCGGCGATGTGGAACTTCGGCTTCGAGGTGCGGGCGGGCGCCCCGCGGCGCAGCCACGCGAGCTCCTTGGTCAGCAGGTTCGCGCGCTTGGCGGCAGCCACGTCCGCCTGGCGCACGCGCTCGGCGCGCGCCAGCGTGTAGGCGGCGTAGGAGCCGTCGTAGATTTCGACGTGCCCGGCGATCTGCGGCCGGTCGCCGCCCGGGTCGACGCCGGGGACAACCTCCCAGATGTGCTCGCACACGGCGTCAAGGAACCAGCGGTCGTGGGTGACCGCCAGGAGCGCGCCGGACGCCCCGGGGCGGGCGAAGCGGGCGTTCAGGTGGGCGGCCAGCCAGGCCACGCCCTCGACGTCGAGATGGTTGGTGGGCTCGTCCAGGCACACGATGTCGGCGGCGGCCGCGAGCACGCGGGCGAGCGCAACGCGGCGGCGCTGTCCGCCCGACAGGGTGCCGACGAGGGCCGCGGCGTCGATATCGGCGAGGAGGCCGGCGTGGATATCGCGCACGGCCGGGTCGGAGGCCCACTCGTACTCCTCCAAGCCGGGGTGCACGGCCTCGACGACCGTGTCCTCGGGGTTGAGAGTGTCCGCCTGGGTCAGGACAGCGACGCGCACGCCGTCGCGGCGAGTCACCACTCCCCCGTCGGGCTCCTGGGTTCCGGCGACGATGCGCAGGAGCGTGGACTTTCCCGCGCCGTTGGGGCCGAGGATGCCGACGCGGCTGCCGTCGTCGAGGCCGACCGTGACCCCTTCGAGGAGCTGACGCGACCCGGCGAGGGCACCAACGTTCTGTGTTCCGAGCAGGTGCGCCATCAGATGGCCTCCGTCGATTCGATGCGGGCGCCGCAGGCGGGCCCTTGGGTGGGGATCGCGCGCGCGACCGTGGGCGCGGTGCTCAGGGCGTCCGCGAGGGAGCGGGCATGCTCGGCGTCGCGCGCGAGGGCCGCGACGGTCGGGCCGGACCCGGACAGCGTGACCGCCAGGGCTCCCGCGTGGCGCGCGGCGGAGATAGTCTCGGCCAGCTCGGGGCGCAGGCGCAGTGCGGGAGCCTGCAAGTCGTTCACGAGGCAGTGGCACAGTTCTTCGGGTCCCGCACATAGGGCGGCGACTTCCTCGGGCGTCGGCTCAGCCAGGGCGGGCGCGTGCTCAGCGTCGAGCCGGTCGAACTCTCGGAACACCGACGGAGTGGACAGGCCCTCGTGGGCGAGGAGCATCACCCAGTGGTGCCCAGCCCCGGCCTCGTCCCCCTCGCGCAAAACGCTCATGTGGTCGCCGCGCCCGGTTCCCAGCGCGATGCCGCCGGCCATGCAGGCGGGCACGTCGGCGCCCAGCGAACGGCCGATCGTCTCAAGCTGCTCGGCGCCCAGGCCCAGCTCCCACAGCTCGTTGCAGGCCACCAGGGCGGCGGCCGCGTCGGCGGACCCGCCCGCCATGCCGCCGGCGACGGGGACGCGCTTGTCGACGCGGATGCTCAGTCCCGCGGCGGTGGACGCCCAGGGGCCCGCAGCGGCGAGGCGCTGGAGGACGCGTGCGGCGCGCACCGCCAGGTGGGCCTGCGGGTCCAGGTCCGCCATCGCGCGGGTCGTGGCCTCGTCGACGCTACCATCGGGCAGGTACGCGACCGTCTCGACGCGCACGCCCGGCGTCTTGGAGGTGCGCACGGTCACGGTCTCGCGCAGGTCCAAGGCCTCGAAGACCGTGACCAGCGGGTGGTAGCCGTCAGGCGTGGGCGCACCCACGCGCAGGGTGAGGTTCACTTTGCCGGGCGCACTGGCACGCACTTCACGCATGCGATTCCTTCTTCCTAGCGGGTTCCTACCGGCCCTCAGCGGGCCGCGGTCGAGGGCGCGAGGGCGCCACGGCCTCGGGCATCGATGACGGCGCGTCCCAGCTCGACGAACTCGTCGATCGAGAGGGTCTCGCCGCGGCGCGTCGGGTCGATGCCGGCGGCGGACAGGAGGGCCTCGGAGGCCTCGGGGCCGCCCGCCCAATTCTTGAGGGCCGCGCGCAGGGTCTTGCGTCTCTGCCCGAAGGCCACGTCAGTGACCTCAAAGGTGGCGCGGCGCAGCTCATCGTCGCCGCGCGGAGTCTTCAGCCGAGTCAGGCGCACGAGGGCGCTATCGACGCCGGGCACCGGCCAGAACACGGAGCGGCCGATCGTCCCCGCGCGCTCGACCGTCCCATACCAGGAGGCCTTGACGGAGGGCACGCCGTATGTGCGCGATCCGGGGCCTGCGGCCAGGCGGTCCGCGACCTCGGCTTGGACCATGACGACGACTCCCTCGATGGAGGGGAAGGCCTCGAGCATGTTGAGCAGGACCGGCACGGCCACGTTGTAGGGCAGGTTCGCGACGAGCTTGGTGGGCGCAGGCCAGTCCACGCCGAAGTCGTCGACACCGCTAATCTCGGTGGCGTCCATGGTGACGACGTGGAAGCGGTCGGCGGCCTCGCTCATGCGGGCGCGCACAGTCTCGGGCAGGGCGGCGGCCAGGGGCGGGTCGATCTCGACGGCCCGCACGCGCGCGCCGACTTCCAGGAGCGCCAGGGTCAGGGAGCCGAGGCCGGGGCCGACCTCGACGACCTCGTCACCTTCCACGACGCCGCCGGCGGCGACGATCTTGCGGACCGTGCCCGCGTCGTGCACGAAGTTCTGGCCCAGCACCTTCGTGGGGCGGATGCCGAGCGCCTCGGAGATGGCCTTCACTTCGAGGGGGCCAAGCAGGCCCGTCTCGGAGGGGACGGCGCCCTCGGGCAGGGTCGGATCGAGGCGGCGGCGTGTGTCGCGTTGGCGGGAGGATCGGCTCACGCTAGCAAGTCTAGTCCACGGCGCCCGCGAGGCCGGGGCTGGGCGGCGTGAGCCGCGAGCCGCGTTGGCGCGCTGGCGCCACAAGCCGCGCCGGTGCCACAACCCACACTGGCGCCACAATCCCTAGTTCCCCAACAATCTCGCACGTAATTTAATCTGGTCAGTTTTGAACTACGGCACAAAACCGCATGATTTCAACAATGCGATGTCACATCTTGAAACAGTCACAAGGGAATTACGTGCGAAATTGAGAACGGGGCCGGGGCCGGGCGGCGCGAGCCGCGTGGCGCGACCACTCACTCAGCGGGGGCAGGAGCAATGACGACACGCACCTCGTACTTGCTGGCCTGCTCGCCAAGAACAGCGTTGACTTGTTTCTTCACAATGTCTTCCACACGCCCCTGCGCCTTGTCGAGCAGTCCCTTGGAGATGGCCTCGTCTGCGGCAGCGGTCTCCCGTTCCGCCAGGAAGGTGGTGACTTCTCCGACCTCGATCTGGTTGACGACGGAGAAAGACTGGTCGTAGGTCTCGACGGAGGCAGGGTCGATGGAAGCGGAGAGAACTTCGACGGCAGGCACGGTCACCGTCACAACGTGCTCCACCTCGTCAACCTCAACCTGAATCTGGCTTACATCGGCCACACCAGCTTTAACCTCACCCGAGTAGGTGATGAGGTAGTGGGAGCCCGTGCCTGGCACTTCCATGCCGAACACCTTGGTTCCCTCTTCAGAGTATTTACCCACCTGGGTGAAGTTATACGACTCGGTGGCGAGTTCACCAATGTCAGCGAAAGAGTTTTTCACGAGAGTCGTGTCAACGGTAACAACAGGTTCCGCGCCCTGGTCCTGCGTGGACCCAAAGCCGAGTACGGGGGCAGCCTTCATGCCACCGGCGAATCCCGCACCTGCGATCACCACAGACGCAACCACTTTAGCGACGGTAGAAAAACCCACGACAACCTCACTGATACATTCACGATGAATATCGAGTAACCTTCGCGAGAATTGTACGTTAAGTGTCAAGTTGACACAACCCCGGCGTCGCGGATAGCCGGACACCCACATCTCAGCGCCTGCCGACAACCGGATTAAAGGACAAAATGCGTTGGTCACGGCTCGGTCCCAGGCACGTCGAGGGCGGTGTCGTCAGGCTAGCGCGCTCGCGTCGCAGCGCCTCAGACAGGATATTCCCCATCGGAAGGACGACACCTGATCGGGAGCATTCAACCCGTTGAGGAGCATTAGACCCGTGAGAGAGCATTACGCCCGATCAGTTGGGGTTGACTTTTCCCGATCAGCGTTTCGCCGCATCGGTCACATGCGTCGTCGCGGAGCTGGCTGCCCCTGCCCTCGTTTCAGTCGGCGGCACCGTTCGGGCATTAGCGGCG
>CATWCG010000137.1:0-5390 GCA_958349165.1 uncultured Actinomyces sp.
TTCCCCGCGATCTGGTAGCCTTCGCCCCGCTCGAGGACGGGGACGTGTCGCGTCACCTGGTGACCCACGAGCGGGTTGACCGTGTCGTGCTGACCGGCTCCTACGAGACGGCGCGCCTCTTCAAGTCGTGGAAGCCCGACATGCATCTGCTGGGTGAGACCAGCGGCAAGAACGCCATTATCGTCACCCCGTCGGCCGACCCCGACCTGGCCGTGCGCGACATCGTCTCCTCGGCGTTCGCCCACGCGGGCCAAAAGTGCTCGGCGTCCTCCCTGCTGATCCTCGTTGGGTCGGCCGGACACTCCGCGCGCATCGCGCGCCAGCTCGTGGACGCCGCCGCATCGCTGCGGGTCGGTGCGCCCTCCGCCCTGGATTCCCAGGTGGGACCCGTGGTCGTGCCCGACGACGAGAAGGCCCTGCGCGGACTGACCACGCTGGGGCCCGGGGAGCACTGGGTGCTCAAGCCCCGCTGCCTGGGAGGCGGCCTGTGGACGCCGGGCATCCGCGCGGGAGTCGTTCCCGGCAGCGAGTTCCATCTCACCGAGTACTTCGCGCCGGTCCTCGGCGTCATGCGCGTCGACACGCTTGAGGAAGCCATCGACGCGGTGAACTCCGTCGACTACGGTCTCACTTCCGGGCTCCACACCCTGGATACCGACGAGCTAGCTCAATGGCTGGACGGCATTCAAGCGGGCAATCTCTACGTCAACCGCGGCATCACGGGGGCCATCGTGCGCCGTCAGCCCTTCGGCGGGTGGAAACGTTCCGCCATCGGTTCGACGACGAAGGCGGGCGGTCCCTCCTACCTGCTGGGCCTGGGCGATATCGAACCTGCCCACGATCAGCCCGCGGGAGAACCCAATGTGCGGGAGAGCATGGGCTTGTCGGCCCGCGTGCTCGCCCTGTACGACGCGGCGGGCGAGCACCTGGGACAGGCGGACTTGGCGCAGCTGCATCGCGCCATCGTGGCTGATGCCGCCGCCTGGGCCAGCGACTACGGGGTCAACCGCGACGTCACGGGCCTGGCGTGCGAGCGTAACATCCTGCGCTACCGCCCGGCCACGGTCCTCGTCCGAGCAGAGCGGGGGAGCGCCCTGGCGGATATCGCGCGCGTCATGGCGGCGGGTATCCTCGCTGGCGGCCCCCTCACCCTGTCGGTCGCCGATCAGCTGCCCTACTCGATGGCTGTCGCTATCGAGGCGGCAGGCATCGAGGTGAGCATCGACGACACGCAGACATGGGATGGGCGGCTCGCCGCTCTGGCCGCCTCCGGCGGGTTGGGGCTGCGCGTGCGTGTCCTTGGTCCGCGCGAGGAATCCGCGCAGGATCGGTGGGTTCATGCCTGCCGCGTGAGCGCTGGCAGCCCCGACATCGCTCTGTACACCTGTGCCGTGACGACGTGCCCGCACGCCGAGCTGCTGCCCTTCCTGCGCGAGCAGGCGGTGTCGTTGACGAATCACCGTTTCGGCACGCCGCTCGACTTGGCGGCCGGGCTCCTGTAGCGCTCGTGTCCCTCGCTGCCCGCTCGACCCTGTGTTCACGAGGTCCCGGCGGGCAGCGAGGTGTCATTCGCGGCCTGTTCGCGCGGTCGTGGGGTGGATCAGCGGCGATTCTCGCCCCGCCACCTGGTGTTTTGACTTTCGTGGTCCCGGTGCCTAACGTTAGCCCTGTCTGGGTAACCATGTAGCGAGGAAGTACTCGTTGGTTACGACACGACGCACCGCCGCTCAAGAGGTCAGGAGTGACACATGGGTACGAGTCGAAACACCCACAACGGAGATTCGTTTACGCGGTTTGGAGCGGACATGTCGAGTGCCGGCGCGTCGTCGTACGGCGGCACTGCTGGCGTGCAGAGGGCGCAAGTCCGCTTGTTAGAGGACGGAACCCTCGTGCGCGTGTCCACTGGACAAGTCGGCGGGCCAGAACCCGGCGCTTATCCGACAGCTGAGGCCCGCAAGCGTCGTCCGTACGGTATGATCATCGCCTTCACCGTCGTGATCGCGCTGATCGGCGTGGGCGTGGCAGGCCTCGTTGTTGCCAGATCGATGCGCACTCCCGAGGCTCAGGTGCGGCGCTATCTCGGTCTGCTCTCCAGTGGGCAGGCCAGTGCCGCCTCGCGGATGGTCGATCCGGGCATTCCCAGCGAGCAACGCGTGTTCTTGACGGATGAGGCCCTCGGGGCTGCGCACAACCGTTTGACTGTCGAGGAAATCGTTGACACGGATGAGGATTCGTCGTCCTCTCTGCATCAGGTCAGGGCCACGATGAGCGTCAGGGGAGAGAGCTTTTCGCAGACCTTCCGGGTCATGAAGAGGGAACCGACGCTAGGATTCTTCGACAACTGGGAGATTCTCGATCCCCTCATCACGAGGATCTACGTGACGGGACGCAACGTGGAGGGCATGACCGTCGACAATGCGCAAGCTACTGCACCCCTGACGAGCGATGACACCGGGCGGTGGGCCCTCCTGGCGTTCTACCCCGGCACCTACAACCTCGAACCGGAACTGTCCAGCAAATACGTCACGGCTGATTCGGTCACGGTTGTTGCGAAGGGAAACGACGGACGTCCAGCAGACTCTGACGTGATGGATGTCGAGGTCAAGACCGAGTACACCCAGGACGTTCGTGAGGCGGCGCTCGCAGCGATCAAGGAGAAGACTCACGCGTGCGTGACTCCCGCTGGGAACCTTGATCGTGGCTGTCCGGTTCCACTGCAGAGCCGCAATCTGGCGGTCCTGGAAGTTCAGAACGAGCCCGTCAGTGTCGAGAGCGTGGACTATGAACCGAACAAGTTCAAGTCGGACCTCTCGTTTTTGATTCGTCCTAATACGTCGGGCGGTGTGCTCCGATCGGTACCGTCAGTCGCGGTCGCGTCGCTGAGGCTCGACGAGTCGGCGTCGCTCATCCTTGACGCCGACGGCAAACCGACATTCGACGTGAGCATCGAAAGCACGAGTGTCGCCGGATGTTGACCGGAGTGATTGCCGGGCTATAGGACAGAACGTGTTGGTTGGGAGTGAGCCCCAGGCATCGTCGAGGGCGGTGCCGTCGGGCTAGCGTGCTCACGCCGCAGCTCCTCAGACTGGATGAACCCCATCGGGAGGATTCCACCTGATCGGGAGGATTTCACTTATTCGGGAGGGCTGTAGCTGGTCGGGGGCATTCGACCTGTGAGGCGAGATTCAACCTGATCGGGTGTTTCGCCTCATCGGCCACAAGCGTCGTCGTGGAGCTGGTCGCCCGTGCCCCTGCCCCTTTTCTGTCGGCGACGCGCTCCAAGCGTTGTCGCGGAGCTGGCTGCCTATGACGCCCTTAGCCGTTGTCGGCTATGCGCCATCGCTGTTTATCGGTGCCCCACCGGCGTCCAACCGGGCTTGGCCGGGCAGTCCTGCACCAGTGAGGGAGCAATGGACCCGCGAGGGAGCGTGACGCCTGGGGTAATGGTGGGGGTTTTTGCAGCATTAGAAGCATTCTGTCGGCGTGTCGTCGGCGTGTCGCGCCTCTATTGGTGCAATTTCCCCCCCCCGTTTGGTGGCGCCCTCGACGTGGGGCGAGCTCGACCGTGCGCCTCTCACACAGCGCAATTCCCCCGTTTGGTGGCGCTGAGGTCACGGTCTGGGGTAGTGAGGTCGCGGTCTGGGGCGGTGAGGCGCCCACATCGCAGACCACCGCGGCGACAAACGCCGACAATGGGGTGTCGTGGGCGAGGTGGTCTGCGATGTGGGCACAACAGTGCCCGGCCTGGTGGGTCGCTCGCACGCGAACCCGCTATTGCGTGCGCTAACCGGCTATATCGCACGTAAACCCGCTATTCCGTGTCTGGGCGGGGCTGCCCACGCTCACATTAGCGGGTTAACGTGCGCATTAGCGGACCCACGCTCGCATTAGCGTGCCCAGGCGCGGATCAGAGGGCCCACGTGCGAGGTGTCGGGCCCACGTGCGTGCGAGCGCACATCCTCGGAGCAGTTTCGCATGCAATTCGATTGGGTGAATGTTCAACAGTGTCTACAAACGTTGCAATTCCAACGATGCGAATGCGTGGCGCGACACAGGGTCGGGGGAATTGCATGCGACATTCTTCGATAGCAGACCCGACGGGAGTTATGCGCTGCCGCCGACGACGCAGCTGGTGGCGCCGCCAATGGAGCAGTCGGTGGCGTACCGGAGGCATGGCTTGGTGGGCACTGTCGGCGCTGGCGAACTGCCCCCTGACGCTCAATGTCCACACCTGGCTGCGCGTCCGCCCGCGCATCGGGCGTGTGGGGGTATTCATGCCCCCCGATGAAACAATTCCCTTGAACACCGACTTTCCCGTGCCAGCACACCGAAAAGCTGCTACATAACCAACACGTTTTGTCCTTCAATCCCAGTTTCGCGGCGCGGGATCGGGGTTGTCCGTACATACGAAAACTGGTGGGGTAGGCGCAACGCCTCACCCCACCAGCTGTGGTGTATTGTCTCGATTCAGATCGCGCGGGCGACCTTGTCGGACTTCAGGCACTTGGTGCACACGTTCAGGCGCTTGGGCGTCCCATTGACCAGGGCGCGAACGCGCTGGATGTTCGGATTCCACCGGCGGTTGGTGCGAACGTGCGAGTGCGACACGCTCTTGCCGAAGCCGGGTCCCTTACCGCACACGTCACAAACGGCAGCCACGATGTTCTCCTCGGTATGTCTTCCAGTTCAGTCTTTGGCTCCCCGCGGTCGCGGGAAACGCATCCTTCGGTGCTTGAACCGAAGGCAACCATGACAGAATAGCGGATGATGCGCACTTTCAACAAGTCGCACGGCGTATCGGTCATGTCAGGTCGCACACAGCGGGCGCCGTGGGGACAATTGAGGGTGCCGGAAAGGGGAGTCATGGAACTGAATGCATCGGTAATTATCGCGGCGTGCCGAGCGGGGGCCGAGGAGGCGGCCAGGCTCGCCCCCTTCCTTGACGACCTGGACGGCTGGGACGGAGCGGACTGCGACACGGGTACGAACGCGTCGGCCACGATGGTCGCCCTGGCGGCCGCGATGGACTCCCTGGAGCCGCGCGCGCATCTGCGCGTCGCACTCGAAGCGGCCGTGGAGACCCTGATCCGCAGGGGTGTGGGGCACAGCGGCGTTGCCCTGGCTGCCCTGTTCGAGGCGTGGGCGGGGGCCCTGGGGGACGCGGCGCAGGTGACGCCCCTGGTCCTGCGTCGGATGCTCGCCTCCTCCCTTGCGCCGTCCTCCTCCTTTGTTGATTGGTCGGATGCGCTGGCGGAGATGCTGGGGAGTGCCGTGCGCGAGGTTGCGGAGCTGGGACCCACGCTGCCCGAGGCGGAGGACGTCTTTTCCCGCTTCTCCTCCCAGGCACAGATCGGCCTCGTGGACGCGACGAACGAGGCGACGGGCAGGAT
>CATWCG010000138.1:0-5284 GCA_958349165.1 uncultured Actinomyces sp.
GGGTCGTTGACGTGGGCGAACGCGATGTCCACCTGCGTCTCGCCCGTGAAGGGGCGTCGACCGGCCGCGGCCTCGTAGGCGATGACGCCGAGGGCGTAGAGGTCTCCGATGGGGGTCGCCAATTCGCCCATGGCCTGCTCGGGCGGCAGGTACTGGGCGGTGCCCATGACCATGCCGGCGGCTGTGAGGTTGACCTGGTTGCGTGTGCGGGAGATGCCGAAGTCCGTCAGCTTCACCATGCCGTCGGGGCGAACAATGATGTTCGCGGGCTTGATGTCGCGGTGCACGACGCCCGCGCGTGCCGCGGCGCCGAGGGCCATCGCGACCTGGACGAGGATCGGCATGAGGTATTCGGGTTCGATGCGCGAGCCGCCGCGCAGGTAGTCCGTCAGCGGGTATCCGTCGACGAGCTCCATGATGATCCAGCCGATGCCGTCTTCCTCGCCCGAATCCTGCGTGTTCGCGATGTTCGGGTGGGAGATCGACATGGAGTTGCGGGCCTCGAGGCGCAGGCGCGACAGCGAGAGCTCCTCGCCCGCCAGCTCGGGGCGCAGGACCTTCGCGGCGACGATGTGGCCGCTGACCCGGTCGCGGGCCTTCCACACTTCGCCCATGCCGCCCTGGGCGATCGGGGTGAGCAGCGTGTAGCGCCCCCCGAGCACCCGCCCGGCACCGGAAGTCATGCGTTGGACGCTCACGAGAGCCCCGCTTCCAGGATGGCCCGGGCGATCGGGCCGGCCACGTCTCCGCCGTGCGGCGTGGGATTGTTGTCGTCGCCCTCGACGAGGACGGCGAACGCGATCTTCGGGTTGGTGACGGGGGCGAATCCGATGGCCCACGCGTTGGCGCGGTCGCCTTCGCCCGTCTCAGCGGTGCCCGTCTTGGCTGCGACCGCGACGTTCGGCAGCGCCATCGTGGTGCCGGTGCCGTAGGGCTGGGAGACGACTGCCTCCATCATGGCGCTCAGCTTCGAGGCCGTCTCCGCGGAGATCGGTCGGCCGGCGTCCGTGGGGGAGGTCGTGCGCACGACCTGGTTGTCGGCGTCCACGATCGACTTGATCAGGTAGGGCGTCATCATCTGGCCGCCGTTGGCGACCGTCTGGGCGACCTGCGCCATCTGCAGGGGCGTGGTCTGGACCGTGTACTGGCCGATGGAACTCATGGCGAGCTGGGCCGCGTCGGCGTCGGAGGGGAACACGGAGGGCGTCACGGTCAGGGGAATCTGCGATTCGCGGCCGAATCCAAAGCGGTTGGTGACGTCGATGAGCTGCTGGTTCGTCAGCTGCTGGGAGGCCAGCACGAAGGTCGTGTTGCAGGAGCGCGCGAAGGCCTCGGTGAGCGTCGGGTTGCCGTCCCCGCAGGTGGAGGACTCGATGTTGGAGACCTCGGTGGCCGTGCCCGGCAGGGTGGTCGACACGGGTGAGGGCATGCGCGTGTCCGGCGCGGCCAGGCCGTTTTCGAACAGCGCGATGGTGGTGAGAACCTTGAAGGTCGAGCCGGGGGCGTAGCGCTGCGAGATCGCCCGGTTCGTCAGCGGGTTGTTCGGGTCGGCCGACAGGGTCGAGAAGGCCTGGGACACCTCGGTCGCGTCCGAGGAGGCCAGCTGGTTCGGGTCGTAGCTCGGCGAGGAGTACATCGCCAGGACCGCTCCGGTCGTCGCGTCCAGGGCCACGACGGCGCCCTTGCGGTTGCCCAGCGCCTCGGCCGCGGCCTTCTGCATCTGGGAGTTGAGCGTGAGTTCGACGCCGCCGCCCTGGCGGTTCTGGCCCGTCAGGAGGTTACGCAGGCGCTGCCCGAGGAGCGTCTGGGACTGGCCGTCCAGCACGTCCTCCTCGGCGGCCTCGATGCCCGTCGACGCGTTGCCCACGGAGGAGAAGTAGCCGGTGACGGGGGCGTAGAGGGGCCCCTCGGAGTAGGAGCGCGCGTAGCGCTTAGAGCCGTCCTCGAGCTCGGAGGAGGCGATGGCGGTCTTGTCCACGATGATGGGGCCGCGGTCGGTTTCTGCCGCGTGCAGGACCGTCCGCTGGTTGCGCGGGTCCTCGTTGAGCGAGGACGCGGAGATGAACTGCGTGTTCGTGATACCCACCCCGAGGAGGGCGAACATCAGCAGGACGATGACGAAAATCTTGCGAATCTGGTTATTCACGCCTCACTCACCCACTCCCACGGCCGGCTGGATGCCCGAGTTCCACGGCGCCGGGGTCGAGGCCGGGCGACGCGCGGCGTCGGAGACGCGGATCAGCAGCGCGACGGTGATCCACGAGGACACCATCGAGGAGCCACCCGCCGCGAGGAACGGCGCGGTCAGGCCCGTCAGCGGGATGATGCGCGTGATGCCGCCGAGGACCACGAAGAGCTGAATCGCGAGGGAGAAGCTCAGGCCGGTGGCCAGGAGCTTGCCGAAGCCATCGCGCACCGTCAGGGCGGCGCGCAGGCCGCGCTGGATGAGGATCAGGTACAGGACGAGGATGGCCGCCATGCCCGTCAGGCCCAGCTCCTCGGCGAAGGAGGACAGGATGAAGTCGGAGTTGGCCAGCGGCACCAGCTGCGGGTAGCCGCGGCCCCAGCCGGTTCCCATGAGGCCGCCCGAGGCCTGGCCGAAGAGGCCCTGCACGAGCTGGTAGGAGCCGGAGTCGTAGATATCCGGATCCAGGGCGTGCAGCCACACGTTGAAGCGCGTCTGGACGTGGGCGAAGGAGTGCACGGCGATGGCGACGGCGGGCACGAAGAGCGCGAAGCCGATGACCAGCCACGACACGCGGTTCGTGGCCACGTACAGCATGGCGACGAAGAGGCCGAAGAAGAGCAGCGAGGTACCCAGGTCGCGCTGGAGGACGAGGATCGCGATGCCGATGAGCCACACGACCATGATGGGGCCGAGGTCTCGGGCGCGCGGCAGGCGCATGCCCAGGACCTTGCGGCCGCCAATCGCCAGGTTGTCGCGGTTGGTGACCAGGTAGCCGGCGAAGAAGATAGCCAGCGTGATCTTGACGAGCTCGCCCGGCTGGATCGAGATCGGGCCCAGGTGGATCCACACGCGCGCGCCGAAGGTCTCCTGACCCAGGCCGGGAATCATCGGCAGCAGCAGGAGGAAGAGGGAGAGCACGCCGAAGGTGTAGGTGTAGCGGCGCAGCATGCGGTGGTCGCGCAAGGCGATCAGGATGATGGCGGCGATGACGATCGCGATGCCCACGAAGAGCGCCTGCCGGAAGCCGACCACGGCCTCGTCCCTGCGCGCGTAGGACAGGTCCAGGCGGTAGATCATCGCCAGGCCCAGCCCGGTGAGGGCGACGGCGATCGGCAGGATCACCGGGTCCGCGTAGGGCGCGAGGAAGTGCACGCCGATCTCGCCGACGATGGCGAGCGCGACGAGCACGCCCACCTGCGTGAGAAGGTTCGCGGGGATCGTGCCCGTGTAGTTCAGGGAGGTGAGCACGTAGCCGGAGATGCCGACCGCGAGAGCCAGGCCCATGAGGCCGAGCTCGAGGAAGCGGCGCGGCCTCGCGGGCGCGATCGAGACGGTTGCCATCAGGATTCGCCTCCGCTCTGCGCCCCGGATTGTGGGGTGCCCGACTGGGCGCCCGACTGGGCGCCGGACTGCTCGGCGGAGGGCGCGGGGGTCACGGCGGAGCGCTTGAGGCCCGCGATGTAGGAGTCGATGTCGGCGCGCGAGGAGCGCAGGACGGGGGTGTCGAGGCGCTGGCGGTCCACGGGGGACAGGTCGGCGAGCGCGACGTCGGAGACTTCGATGGCGTGGGAGAGTTTCCACGGGCCGATCGACTGGGGGATGCCCTGGTAGATGACGACGTACCCGTCCTGGCCGACCGCGTAGTACTGGGTCTGCGTCCACTTCCAGGACAGCCAGGAGGCCGCGACCACCAGCACGGTGACGAGCGAGACGAACACGGGTGTCCACCAGGAGGAGCGGGGCTTGAGCTCGAGGGGGGCCTCGTCCTCGTCCGTTCCGCCTCCCGAGGCCTTGGCCCCCAGGGCGGCCGCGCGCGCCGCCGCTCCTTCGCCGCCGCGCGACTTGGCGTTGCGGTCGATGGCCGCGGCGCCGACGATCTGCGGGGGCGCGGGCGGGTAGGTGCCGGCGGGAACGATGTCCGCGATGACGCACGTGATGTTGTCGGGGCCGCCGGCCAGGAGGGCCAGGCGGATGAGCTCTTCGGCGCATTCGCCCGGGTCCTTGATGTCGGCCATGACCTGGCCGATCGTCTCGGGGGAGACGAGGCCGGAGAGGCCGTCGGAGCACAGCATCCAGCGGTCGCCGACGACGGCCTCGCGGATCGTTTCGTCGGGGGCGACGTCGGCCTGGGCGTCGCCGAGGATCTTCAGGACGACGTTGCGGTTGGGGTGGTGCTCGGCTTCCTCGGGCGTGATCTGGCCGGTGTCGACCAGGTATTGCACGAAGGAGTGGTCTGTCGTGACCTGAGTGAGCGTGTCGCCGCGCAGCACGTAGGCGCGGGAGTCTCCGATGTGGACCATGGCCAGGCGGTTGCCGGAGCGCATGAGGGCGATGCAGGTGGTGCCCAGGCCTTCGAGGTCGCGGTCGCGGCTCGAGCGGTCGGTGAGTTCCTCGTGGGCGTCGAGGAGGGCCTCGCGCAGGAGAGGCAGCATGGAGTCTGCGGGGTGCGAGTCGGTGTCGAGGGGGACCAGGTGCGCGAGGGCAACTGATGACGCGATGTCGCCGCCGGCAGGCCCACCCATGCCGTCGGCGAGGACCAACAGGTTCGCTCCGGCGTAGCCGGAGTCCTGGTTGTTGGAGCGCACGAGGCCCACGTCAGAGCGGGCAGCATAGTGGAATTGAACGGCTTTCCCTGGCATATCAACCCACCAATTCGAGAGTTGTCTGGCCGATGCGGATGATATCGCCGATTCTGAGTTGACGCGGTTGCATCAGGCGCTCGTCGTCGATAAACGTGCCGTTTCGGCTCGAGAGGTCCTCGATCCACCAGCCGTCGGCCTGCGGAGTGAGCGCTGCGTGGCGGCTGGAGGCATACTCGTCTTCGAGCACGAGGGTGCACGCGGGGGAGCGACCGATGACGATGGGTGCTTCGCCGAGGGGCAGCATGGTGCCGACCAGCGGCCCGCCGGTGACAAGGAGGTCTTTGGGCATCAGCGGGTTGGTGGAGGTCCGCTTCGTCTCCTTGCGCCGGGTGCGCGAGGCCTTGCGTCGGGAAGCGGCCTTGTCTCGTCCCTTGCCGCGTGGGGTGACGACGGTGCCGAAAATGTCGCGTCGCAGCGTGTTGACGGCTGCGAGCACGAGGAGCCAGAGTAGCAC
>CATWCG010000139.1:0-5275 GCA_958349165.1 uncultured Actinomyces sp.
CGAGGCCGACGTGGCCGCCCGCTGGGTCCGTTCCCTCGCCACCAGGATCGCCGGGCACAGGCACCTCCCACTGCACCTTATCGGGGAGGAGAGAGTCAGCGGGGCGAACTCCTGCCTCTCGCCGGGCGACCTCGGCGCCATCGATCTCCTGGAGGGCGTGTGCGAGCACGGCCCGGCGGTCCTGGCCGTGACCGACGTCGGCGCCCTGCGCGCCTGCCTCGCACAGGCCCTGTCGATCCCGCAAGCGGAGGAGCTGTGGTCCTCGTTGTTGGGGCGCGCCCGGCGAGCCGGGGTCGTCATCGTCGCCGCCTACTGTGGACGCTTCACCTCCTCGACGGCGGCCATGGGGGCGTTCTCGATGCGCCTCGTGCGCGCCAGGGACGCCGACGAGGCCCTGCACGCGGGGATCCTTCCCTCCGACCTGCGCGCTCTTGGCGAAGGCCAGGCGCTCCTCGCGCGTCCGGGCGAGCCGACCGCGCTCGCCTGCGTGCCCCTCGAGCCCGCGCCCATCGGGACGCCACCCCTGGGCGCGGACCACCGCTCGCGCTTGTCGACCACGCGGGGCCAGTGGCGCATCCCCTCCCCCAGCGAGACTGCATCGTTGGTCAGTAATTCACAGGCTCCCGCCCTGATCGGACCTGAATACGCGCCCGCGCGGTGGGAGTGCGCCCTCCCATGGATCATCGTCGGCACCGAGGCGCACGCTCGCTCCCTCGAGGCGCTGCACGCGGCGTTGGGCTGGGATCCTCCCATCATCGACGAGGTCATCCCGGAGTCCGCGTGGACTCGTATCACTAGATGGGACGGGCACAGATTGCTCGCGCTCAACCCCTCGGAGAACGTCATTCGCGCGCTCATTCGCGCTAGTCACACGTACCCGCTATCGATTGCAGCACACCACTGGAATCCCTCCTGCGGCCTCATCTGCGAGGGTGATACGCTAACAACGATCCAACTGACCGCAGGGTCAGTTAAAACCTAAGTCCCATCTTTTTCGCACACCGTGATCAGACGCATAGTGACGTCTCAACGTCACCGTCACCCCCACCTTGCGCGACAAACATGGCCGGTGGACACTGACAGACGAATAGACGACATCCCACAGCGCACGGTAACGCAAGGAGCACCCATATGGATTGGCGCAGCAAGGCAGCATGCCTGACAGTCGACCCCGAACTGTTCTTCCCCATCGGAAACACGGGGCCCGCCATCAGTCAGGTGGCCGAAGCGAAGGCCGTCTGCCGCGAATGCGTCGTCAAGGGCATCTGCCTGAAGTGGGCCATCGACAACAACCAGGACGCGGGCGTCTGGGGAGGCATGAGCGAGGAAGAACGCCGCTCCCTCAAGCGCCGCGCCGCACGCGCACGCCGCGCTGGCTGCTAACACGCACCGACTACGCACACGACCAAGGCCGGGGATCCGCTCAGGTTCCCCGGCCTCGCTCATTGATCAACAGATGCGCACCCCGTGCGCACAGCCCCACCGCCCGTCAGGCGGCGTCGAGGTTAATCAAGAGCGTCACGAGGGTGCCTCCGCCCTCGCGCGGGGCCCACTCGATGGAGCCGCGCAGCTCGCCGCGCACCATCTGATGCACGATCTGGGTGCCCAGGCCCGTCATGGGGGTCCCCGGAACAAAACCCACCCCGTCGTCCGCGACCGTCACCGTCATGGACAGCCCTTCGCGCTGCGCGCACACCTCGATGCACCCGTCGCGGTCGGCCAGGCCGTGCTCGACGGAGTTGGCGACCAGTTCGTTGAGGACGGTCGCCAGCGCCTGGGCCTGGTCGGCGGAGATGGTCCCGAAGTTGCCGGTCGTGATGACCTCGACGCCATGGTCGGTGGAGGCGATCGCGCCCGCCATGCGCACGATCGTGCGCGCGACCTCGTCGAAGTCGACGGACTCGTCGACGTTTTGGGACAGGGCGGCGTGCACGGTCGCGATGGCCTGGACGCGGCGCTCGGCCTCGGCGAGGGCAACCTTGACGGCGTCCTCGCTCGAGCGGCGCGACTGCAGGCGCAGGAGCGCGGAGACGGTCTGCAGGTTGTTCTTGACGCGGTGGTGGATCTCGCGGATCGTCGCGTCCTTCGTCATGAGTTCCTGCTCGTGGCGATGCACCTCGGACACGTCGCGCAGCAAGATGACGGCGCCCAGCCGCTTGCGCCCGTTGACCAGGGGCAGGGCGCGCAGGGAGATGGTGGAGGCGCGCGCGGAGATTTCGACGCGCCAGGAGGCCCGGCCCATGACGACGACGGCCATCGATTCTTCGATGAGGGTCCCATCCCCGATCACGTCGGTGATTTCCTGGGCGAGCACCTTGCCCTTGACGTCGTAGCGGATGCCGAGGCGTCGCAGGCAGGACACGGCGTTGGGGGTGGCCTGCTGGACGCGCCCGTCCGCGTCGAGCAGGAGCGCGCCGTCGAGGACGCGAGGAACACCGTGGGAGGTGACCTGGGGGGTGGAGTCGTAGGGGTATTCGCCGTTCGCGATCATCTGGCACAGCGTGTCGGCGGCGGCGGTGGTCCATCCTTCGAAGCCGAGGGACAGGCGCGGGCTGGACAGGTTTTCTTCGCGGGTAACGACGGCGATGATGCGTCCGTCGTGGCACACGGGCACGCAGGTTTCCATCATCGAGTAGGTGCCGGCCCAGCGGGCGGCGGGCGAGCGCACGACCTGGCCGGTCTGGATGGCGCGATGCAGGTCGACTTCGCGGGCGGCGGGCAGTCGCAGGCCGATGATGTCGTCGAGGTGGACGGTCGAGGAGGTCGCGGGGCGGCAGTGGGCGGCGGCGATGAAGCGGCCGTCGTCCGCCGGCAGCCACAGGACGAGGTCGGCGGCTGCGAGGTCGGCGAGCACCTGCCAATCGGCTCGAAGCAGGTGCAGCCAATCGAGGTCCTTCTCCGACAGCGGTGTCGACGAGGCTTCTTCAGCTAACTGCATGAGGCTACGCATGGCTCTACTCTAGTGGGAGCGGGGCCACAAGGCTGGCCCGTGGTTGTAAATGAGCGCCGGGCCACGATTCGGCGCCGACATCGAGAGAGGGAAAACCTTGGAATTTAGCCAGTCTGTTACCTACCCGGGCACGGTCGACGAGGTCGTCGCCATGTTCCTGAGCCCGGGCTACCAGGAGCGTCGTTTCGGTTCCTTCGTGGTGGAAGGCTCCTCGTCGGCGGTCGTGGAGGGCGATCGCATCACGTTCTCGGGCACGGTTCGCCCCGAGCTCATCCCCTCGGCCGCGTCGCGCTTTGTCAAGGGCGACCTGCGCGTGTCCTTCGTGGAGGAGTGGAGCAGGGACGAGGCCGTGGCGCGGTCTCGCTCGACGGTGACCGTGGAGGGCGCGCCGGTCTCGTTCCGGGCCGTCTCCGTCCTGTCCCCCTCGGGTCAGGGGGCCGAGCGCGACGTGACGGGCGACGTGTCGGTGCGTATCCCGCTGCTGGGCGGGCGCATCGAGAAGGAGGCGGTGGCCCGGGCCGGGCGTGTGATCGAGCGCGAACGCGAGCTTGCCGCCTCGTGGCTGGAGGAGCATCGCTGAGGGCTCTCTACGCTCTGCGAGGAACCAGCGCCCGCCGATTGTTACATTTTGGCGGGCGGGCCCTTTTGGCGCGACAATGGTCCTATGAGTGATACCCCGAAGTCCCTGTACATGCAGCGTACGGGCGTGCGCGAGTACGTCGCCCGCAACCAGGATGGCGCCGAGATTCTGGTCGGGCACGGCCCGGGCCGTTTCTCCCCCGGCGACCTGCTCAAGCTCGCGATCGCGGGCTGCAAGGCGATGAGCTCGGACGCGCGCATGGCGGCTCGCCTGGGCGACGATTTCGAGCAGTTCGTCGGCGTGTCCGCGGACTATGACCAGGACCATGACCGTTTCACGCACGTGGACGTCGAGCTGGTCCAGGACATGTCGGCCCTGTCCGACGAGGAGATCGCGGACCTTGAGCGCCGCGCTAACGCCGCCATCGAGCGCAATTGCACGATCGCGCACTCGGTCGTGGACCAGGCGCTGCCGGCCTCGCACGCGTGGACGAACGAGCGGATCGACTGACGTGGCCGGGATCGACCGTCAGTACGAGGATCTGCTCGCACGCATCATGGCCGAGGGCACCCCCAAGGGTGACCGCACCGGCACGGGCACGCGTTCGATCTTCGGGGCGCAGCTGCGCTACGACCTGTCCAAGGGCTTCCCGCTGATCACGACGAAGCGCGTGCACCTCAAGTCGGTGGTGGGCGAGCTCCTGTGGTTCCTCTCCGGGTCCTCGAACGTGTCCTGGCTCCAGGAGCACGGCATCCGCATCTGGAATGAGTGGGCGGACCAGGACGGCGAGCTGGGCCCGGTGTACGGCGTGCAGTGGCGTTCGTGGAACGCCGGGGACGGGCGCCGCATCGACCAGATTTCCCAGGTCCTCGAGACGCTGAAGACGAACCCGGATTCGCGTCGCATGGTGGTCTCCGCGTGGAACGTCGGCGACCTGCCCGAGATGGCCCTGGAGCCCTGCCACGCGTTCTTCCAGCTCTACGTGGCCGACGGCCGCCTGTCGTTGCAGCTCTACCAGCGTAGCGCTGACATGTTCCTGGGGGTTCCCTTCAACATCGCGTCCTACTCGCTGCTCACCCACATGTTCGCCCAGCAGGCGGGCCTCGAAGTCGGCGACTTCATTTGGAGCGGCGGGGACTGTCACATCTACTCCAACCACACGGAGCAGGTGACCGAGCAGCTGAGCCGTGAGCCCTACCCCTTCCCGCGCCTGGAGCTGGCGAAGGCTCCGTCGATGTTCGAGTACTCCTTCGACGATATTTCCGTCGTCGACTACCAGCATCACCCCACGATCAAGGCTCCGGTCGCCGTATGACGAAGCTCGCCGCGATTTGGGCCCAGGATTGCAACGGGATCCTCGGGTCGGGCACGGCCATGTCGTGGCACGTTCCCGCTGATTTCCGTCATTTCAAGGCCTCCACGATGGGCTGCCCTATCATCATGGGGCGCCGCTCGTGGGAGGCCCTCGGGCGGGCGCTGCCGGGTCGGACGAACATCGTGGTGACCCGCACGCCCGGGTACGAGGCCGCCGGCGCGCTCGTCGTCTCCTCCGTCGATGAGGCCCTGGAGATTGCGCGCGAGGAAACGGCGCGCACGGATGCTCCGTACATCTGGATCACGGGCGGGGCTCAGCTCTATGCGCAGACTCTCCCGCTCCTGGACGAGGCCGTGGTGACCGACCTGGAGTTGGACGTAGCCGCGAGCGCGCCCGAGGGGGCGACTTTCGTGTACGCGCCGCCATGATG
>CATWCG010000140.1:0-5257 GCA_958349165.1 uncultured Actinomyces sp.
GGCCTGCTCTACCGGGGCGTGCCCCGGGCCAAGCGCCGCGAGGCCGCGCGTGAGGCGCTGACCCGAGTGGGCCTCGGGCATCGCATCGACCACAAGCCCCACCAGATGTCGGGAGGCGAACGCCAGAGGGTCGCCATCGCGCGCGCCATCATCGGCCACCCGGCGCTGCTGCTCGCGGACGAACCGACCGGGAACCTGGATTCGCGCTCCGGCGCCTCCATCGTCGCCCTGCTGCGCGAGCTCAACGAGGCCGGTACCACCATCATCGTGATCACCCACGACAACGAGCTGGCGGCCTCGCTGCCGCGCCAGATCGCCATCCGTGACGGCGAAATCGTGTCCGATTCGGGACGCCCGGGAGGCGTGGGAGGTAGCAATGACGAGTAGTACCCGCGCCCGCGCGCACCGCTCGAGCCTGCGCGCCTCCGACGTGGCGCGCCTGGGCCTGACCGGCCTGCGCTCCCGGCCCATGCGCGCCGTCCTGTCGGCCCTGGGCATCGCGATCGGCATCGCGGCCATGGTCGGCGTCGTCGGAGTGTCCGCCTCCTCCCAGGCTCAGCTCCAAGAGCAGCTGCGAGCCCTGGGCACCAACATGCTGACGGCTCGAAGCGGCGCCGACCTGAGCGGCACCGACCTGATCCTGCCCGAGGACTCCGTGGGGCGGACCCTCATGATCCCGGGCGTCACCTCGGCGGCCTCCACGTCCACCCTGTCGGGCGTGTCCGTCTACCGCTCGCGCCTGTCGGACCCGAACGCGACGGGCGGCATCATCACGATGGCCGCGGACACGAACCTGCTGGAGGTCGTGTCCGGGCAGATGAAGCACGGCGTGTGGCTCAACGACGCGACCGCCCGCTACCCGGGCGTCGTGCTGGGCTCGAAGGCCGCGCAGCTGCTCGGCGTCGTCGAGCCGGGCACCCAGGTGTGGCTGGGAGGCCGCTCCTTCACGGTCTTGGGCGTCATGGAGCACGCGCCCCTGGCCGAGGAGCTCGACAACACGGCGCTCATCGGCATCCCCGCCGCCGCATCACTCTTCGACGCGGGTAAGACGCCCACGACGATCTACGAGCGAAGCGCCGAGGATCAGGTGGAGAACGTGCGTGCCCTGCTCGGGCCGACCCTGGCGCCACAGGGCGCTACGGGCCTGAAGGTCTCGCGCCCCTCGGACGCGCTGGCCGCGCAAAACGCCGCCGATCAAACGTTCACGACGCTGCTCGCGGGCGTCGGCTCGATCGCCCTGCTGGTGGGTGGCATCGGCGTGGCCAACACGATGATCATCTCGGTGTTGGAGCGCCGCAAGGAGATCGGCCTGCGCCGGTCGCTGGGCGCCAAGCGAGGCCACATCAGCGTCCAGTTCCTGGCCGAGGCCCTCATCCTGTCCTTCCTGGGGGGCGTCGCCGGATGCCTGATCGGCGCGGGCGTCACGTGGGGCATGTGCATCGCCTACGGGTGGCCGCCGACCCTGCACTGGTGGGTGATCGCCGCGGGCCTGGGCGCGACTCTCCTCATCGGCGCCGTCGCCGGGCTCTACCCCGCGATCCGTGCGGCGCGCACGCCTCCGACGGCGGCCCTCGCCTCGCAGTAGCCGCCGGGCACGCACGAGGCCGTGGCCATCTCAGCAATCCCCGTACCGATCGGGGGAGCGCGAGTCGGCCACGGCCTCGTTCATGTGAGCGTCGGTCGCGCGTGCGTCAATCGTGCGTGCGCGCGTGCGTCAGTTGTGTACGGGGCCGCCGTAGATCTCGTCGATGACGGGGGCGAAGCGGCGCGTGGCCTCGGCGCGCTTGACTTTCAGGGAGGGGGTGAGCAGGCCGTTTGCTTCCGTGAAGTCGGTGGTGAGGACCTTGATCTTGCGGATTGATTCGGCGCGCGAGACGTGCTCGTTTGCTGAGGCGACGGCCTTGTCGAGGGAGGCCAGGACCTCGACGTTCGTGGCCGCCTCGGCGACGCTCATCGGGGGCAGGGAGTGGGCGGCGAGCCAGTCGGGCAGCATCTCCGCGTCCAGCGTGATGAGCGCCGCGACGAAGGGCCTCTGGTCGCCCACGACCAGGACCTGGGAGATGAGAGGGTGTGAGCGCATCGGGTTTTCGAGGGCGGCGGGGGCGACGTTCTTGCCGCCCGCCGTCACGATGATTTCCTTCGCGCGGCCCGTGATGGACACGTAGCCGTCGCGGTCCAGGGAGCCCAGGTCGCCCGTGCGGAACCAGCCGTCGTCGGTGAAGCAGGCGGCCGTCGCCTCGGGGTTGTTGTGGTAGCGCTGGAAGACGCTGGGGCCCTTGAGGAGGATTTCGCCCTCGTCGCTGATCTTGAAGGACATGGGCGGCAGGGCCGGGCCCACGGTGCCGATCTTGGACAGGCGGGGCGTGTTGACGGAGACTGGGCCGACCGTCTCGGTCAGGCCGTAGCCCTCTAGGACGGGGATGCCGACGCCACGGTAGAAGTGGGCGAGCCAGGTGGCCAGGGGAGCGCCGCCCGAGACGATGTAGTCCGCGTTGCCGCCCACGAGGCGGATGATCTGCTGGTAGACGAGCTTGTCGGCGAGGGCGTGCTGGGCCTTGAGGGATGCGGAGGGGCCCTCTTGGGTGTCGAGGGCCTGGGAGTAGGCGATCGCTACCTTGGCTGCCCAGCGGAAGATTTTGCGCTTGGGGCCGCGCGCCTTCGTGTCCGCCGAGTTGTAGATTTTTTCTAGGACGCGCGGGACGACGAGGAGGTAGCTCGGGCGGAAGGACGCCAGGTCGGGCAGGAGGTTCTTGATGTTGGGCGCGTGGCCGAGGACGCCGTTGCCGCTGATCTGGAAGACCTGGAGGAAGCGCGCGAACACGTGGGCGAGGGGCAGGAAGAGGAGGAGGCGCGAGTTCTTGTACGCCGCGATTTCCGGCATCCACGCGTGGGCGTTCAGGCACAGGTTCGTGAAGTTCTCGTGGGACAGGACCGTGCCCTTGGGCGTGCCCGTCGTGCCTGACGTGTAGACGATGGTTGCGATGTCGTCCTTGGTGAGGGCGTCGGAGCGGGCGAGGACCCGGTCGCGGGGGACGGTCGCGCCGTCGGCGATGAGGGTGTCGATGGCTTCGGAGTCCAGGGAGAGGACGTGCGTGTTCTCCCGGTTTTCTCTGTGGGCGGCCGCGCGCACGATTTCGGCCATGGACACGGTCTCGGTGATGATGAGGGTGGCGTCCGCGTCGACGAGGACGTGGGCGACCTGGTCGATGGAGCTGGTCTCGTAGATGGGCACGGGGACGAGGCCGGCCGCCCAGCACGCGAAGTCGAGGAGCGTCCACTCGTAGCGGGTGCGGCTCATGATGGCGACCCGGTCGCCGGGCTCCAGGCCGCGCGCGATGAGGCCGGCGGCGACTGCGTGGACCTCGTCGTAGAACTCGCGCGCCGTGATGGAGCGCCACGTGTCGCCGATGCCGACCTTGCGCAGAATCAGCGGGCGGGTCGCGCCGCGTTGCACGCGCTCTTTGAGCAGGTGGGGGATCGTCGTGTGCTCGTCGATGCGCACCATGACGGGTGCGTGCCACTCGAGGGCTTCGGTCGCGGGGGCGGCCTCCTGTGAGTCGGCGGTCGCGTCGGTCGTGTCGGTCGTGACGTCTGTGGTCGTGTGCGCCTGCGTCTGCGTCGTCTCGTCGTCGGTGGACGAGGCCGGGGTTTCCTTCTCGGTCATGCGTGCTCCCTGGAGGCTTGAGTGAGCGCCACCGGGCGAGGCCTGAGCGGCGCGGCTGCTGCTGACCCTATCCTACGCGCCCGTAGGGTGGGAGAGAGGGGCCGTCTTTAGGGGTGGCTGCCTGCGTCCGCTGTGGCCGGACGGAGAAAACCTGTGGAGGTGCTAGTTCAGGCCGAGCTCGGCCTTCACCTCGTCGAGCGTGTAGACGTCGTCCGGGTTTTCCTCGTAATCGCGAACAGGCTGCTTGATGAGAGCATCAAACTCTTCGAGAGTGTGCGCGCTTTCTGGATGTGCGAGGTAGTGCTCGAGCGCGGGCAGGACGGTGGCGCGGAGCCACTCGTCGTCGTCTTCGGTGTACTCGCGAACGACAGGTGGCTGCGCGCCGGATGCGACGGCCTCGGCGGCCGCGAGTTCGTGGTCCTTGGGGCGCCAGAAGGACGTGATGTCTTGCTTTTCCGCGAGTTGGTGCTGAATGAAGGCGTCGAGAAGTTCGTAGTCGAAGGGCTTGTTCCAGGGCTGGCGGGCGAACATTTTGCCGAAGTCTGTGCCGCGCTCACGCATGATCGGCTCGAAGCGGATCATGGTGGCGCGCTCGGGCGCCACTGCCATGTGCTTGGAGGCTGCCGAGAACCCGATGATGTAGGTGCCATGGTGGGTGAACATCGGCTGGTTCCACGCGATGCGCAGCTTCAGCACGGGGTAGGTGAGTCCCACCCACACCAGGACGTCGACCATCCGCTCACGGTTGTCGTCGTCGGGGATGGTCGCGAGGAACTCGTCGAGCGTCTTGATAGCCATGGCTTCACCCTAGGTGACAAACATGCAGGTCAGCCTCACATTGGGCTGTGTCTTTCGACGCGGGTACAGATAAGGGGGCCGCCCGTGGTTTTCCACAGCCAACCCCCAGGAGTCGAACGTTTAGCCCTGCACTTGGTGGAACTCCCGTCCATCTCGAAGGGTTTGACGACGGTCGAGGTGGTTCCTACTTGCAAGAATTTGAACAACTAATGCTGAACGAGTCTGGGTAGTGATTAACTATTCAAAATGCCTAAGAACAAAAACATGTGTAAAGATTATGCAAGTATGTCTTGCATGTCATAAGTCTCTGTGAAGTATGTGATGACCGAAGGTAAGTAACGCGGCTGGCTTGAATCGATTGATTTGATGGGTGAATTATGTGAATGGGTTGAGCTAGTATGCTCGGTCAATATTGCACTTGTAAAGCTTCATGTGGTAGGCTGTATCCGGGATTTGCTCATGCAAATGTCACATGTCAATGAAGAATTTAGAGTGATAGTGAGGGCTGTGTATGCCACTTAACTGGGGTCGCCTGAAAAATGGAGTAGAAGCGAAGAATTATGAGCCTCGAACGATTTACTCCACGCTCGAAGGGAGGCGGTGGAGCAGTCTGCGTCCGGAACAGGCTGAGGTGCTAGATCAATGGTATGAACGGAGGGGTGAAAAAGATCTTCTGATAAGGCAAAATACCGGTACTGGAAAAACTTTGACAGGACTGCTAATTGCCTTAGCGAGTATGCGAGAAGCTGTTGGTCCATCTGTTTATCTCGTACCTCATAAATATTTGATAAAACA
>CATWCG010000141.1:0-5244 GCA_958349165.1 uncultured Actinomyces sp.
ACTTCCTGCAATGACACGCGTGTAATTCTCGTATTGATCGATTCGTTATAAGGAGTCTCCCGCATGTGGAACATCTTCGGTGACGGACCCCTCGAGTGGTCCGAGGACGCCGACGCGGCGCTGTACGCCCGCGTTGACGGCCCCCTTGCGTGGCAGCAGCACGCACTGTGCGCGCAGACGGATCCCGAAGCATTTTTCCCCGAAAAGGGCGGCTCCACTCGCGAGGCCAAGGCTGTTTGTCAGGCATGCCAGGTGCGCGAGGATTGCCTCGAGTACGCGCTCGCCAACGATGAGCGTTTCGGCATCTGGGGTGGCATGTCCGAGCGCGAGAGGCGGCGCCTGCGCCGTATGGCCGGTTGATTCCCACTTCGCGCTCCGTCGGCGCCATCCTCGTCACCCGGGGTGACGCGCCGCTCACCCAGTCCGTTCTTCGGGCCATCGATGCTCAATCGATGGCCCCGGACTCCCTTACCATCATTGACGTCGCCGGGCGCCACGTCACCCCCTTCCCCGCCGACCGCGTCCCCGCGGGAGCCGAGCTCGTGCGCGTGGGTCGCGCGCGCACCCTTGGAGACGCCATTCGCCGCGCGCAGGCGCAGGGAGCCCCCTTTGCCTCCGCCCAGTGGTGGTGGATTCTCCACGACGACTGTGCGCCCGAGCCCGAGTGCCTGAGCGAACTCGTCCAGGCCGCCGCCGTCGGCAAAACGGTCGGCGCGGTCGGAGTTAAACAGCTGAGCTGGGACGGGCAGCGCCTCCTCGAACTCGGCATCTTTGCGACCTCCAGCGCCCGTCGCCTTGAGCGCATCGGCGAGGAGGAAATCGACCAGGGCCAGTACGACGGCACGACCGACGTGCTCGGCGTCGGAACCGTCGGCATGCTCCTGCGCGCCGAGGCCTACCGGGACGTCGACGGTTTCGACCCCGCCCTCGGCCCCTTCGGCGACGGCCTCGACATGGGACGCCGCCTCCACCTCGCCGGCTACCGCGTCATCGTCGCCCCGCGCGCCCGCGTGCGTCACGCCCGCGCCTCCCTCACCCCCGCGCTCGAGGCCGGAGCGGCCCCGGATGCCGCCGCGGCGGCCGACCCCGCCGAAACGCAGGCCCTCCTCGAGGCCGAACAGGCCAAGTCCTTCCGTCGGCGCCGCTTCGCGCAGCTGTACAACTGGTGCAAAGCCACTCCGGCACTCGTCCTGCCCTTCCTGGCGGCCTGGCTCCTCGTGTGGACCCCCGCCCGAGCCCTCGGACGCCTCGTCACCGGCCGGTCCTCCCTGGCCGTGCCGGAGATCGCCGCGCTGCTCTCGCTGATGGGCGCGACCCCGCGCCTGCTCGCCGGGCGCGCGCGAGCCGCCAAGAGCCGCACCGTTCCGCGCTCCGCGCTGCGTTCCCTCGAGGTGACGCCCGCGTCGCTGCGCAAGGAACCGGCCCACGTCGACGAGGACGAACACGGCGAACGCATCGACCCGCTCATCGTCGCCTCGATGCGGCGCTACCGTCTTCGGTCGGCGTCCGCCGCCGTCGGTCTCCTCGTCCTGACCTCTCTTCTCGCGGCCCTCCAGTGGTGGGGGTCGAACGCCGGACTCGTCGGCGGCGCGTGGGTCTCTCTGCCCGCCTCGTGGACCGAGCTGTGGAACGCCGCGTGGTCCGGGTGGATCCCAGGCGGCGACGGCTACGCCGGAGGCGCCGACCCCCTGACGATCCTCCTGGCCCTGCTCAGCGCGCCCGCGGCGCCCCTGGGCGTCACGCCGGGCGCCGTCGCGACCTTCCTCCTCGTCGCTTCCTCGCCCGTGGCCGCGATGGTCGCGTGGGTGCCCACCCGCTCCCTGACCTCCTCGCTGCGGGTCCGATTCCTGCTCTCGCTGGCCTGGGCGCTCGCACCCGCCCTCCTCGTGAGCGCGACGCACGGCGTCCTGGCCGGCGTCCTCGCGCACGTGGCCCTGCCGGTCCTGGCCGCCTACTGTGCGCCCGAGGCCCGCCCCCTCCTCGTGGACGGCGCCTCCGGCGTCACCAGCGCCCCAGTGTCCCCGCGCGGCGTCAATGCCGGCTGCGCTGCCCTGGCGGTTCTCGTCCTCGGATGCTGCGCGCCCATCGCCGTGGTGGCCAGCCTGATTGCGCTCATGTGGCGCTCGCGTCGGCGCGTGCTCGTCGCGCTTCCCGCCGCGCTCGTGTGCGCCCCCACCTACGTCTCGATTCTCGCCCACCCCTCGGCGTGGCCTGCCCTCGCCTCCACGACCGGTGGCGTGCACGCATACACGCGCGCCTCCTCGTGGATGGCCCTTCTCGGCATGCCGGCCGCCCCCCAGAGCGTCCTTGAGGGGACCGTGCTGGGAGCCCTTGGCGCCGGGATCGTCCTCCTCGCCGCCCTGGCGCTCGCACGCCACCGGTCGCGTTCCCTCGGTGTTCTCGCGTGCGGCGCGCTCGTGGCCGCGGCAATCGGATGGGCGGCCTCGCACGTCGGCGTCGGCCTCGACGGTGCCTGGGTGGCCCCGGCCTGGACGTCCCCGGCCCTGTCCCTGTCCTACGGCCTCCTGCTCCTGTGCGCGGCTCGCGTCGGCGCGCCGGTCCCGACCGACGAGGCCGTGGCCGCGTGGGACGGCCACCGTTCCCTCGCGCTGCGCGCCGCCGGGGCCCTCGGCGCGCTCGCCCTCCTCGCGGTGGGCGCCACGCAGTCCGCGGCCGCCTTCGCGGCACGCGGGGACGCCTCCCAGACCCCGACCTACGTGCTCGCCCAGCGCGAGACGGTCTCGCCCGTGGGGACGCCCATCGTCTCCGCCGTCGCCTCCCAGGCCCAGCGCTCGCCTCGCGCCGGACGCATCCTCGTCCTGGACGGAGACCCCACCGACGGCACCGTCAACGCCTCCCTGTGGCGCGGCGCCGGCGACTCCCTGACGGATGCCTCGCCCTCCGTGCGCGCCCTCGCCCTCGCCCGGGCCCGCCGCGGCGCGGCGACGGGCACGCTCGGCGACCCGGCCACGGCCTCGCTCGCGCAGGCCGCCTACACGCTCGTCGTCTACCCCGATGACGCGACCGTGGACGCCCTCGCCGCCCACGACGTCGACACGATCCTCGTGCCCCTCGGCGCCAGCGGCGCCCAGGCCCTCGCCTTCGGCCTCGACCGTGCGGCCGGCCTGGAGAAGGTCGGCGACACCAACTCCGGAACGGTGTGGCGCGTGCGCCCGGACGCGACCACGCCCTCGCGCGTGCGCGTCGAATCCCCCGCGGGCGTCACCAGCCCCGTGGGCGCCTCCCAGCTGCGCGTCGACGGCGACGTCAACGCCATCGGCACCCTCGTCCTGGCCGAACGCGCCGACTCGGGCTGGCGCGCCTTCGTCGATGGAGTCCCCCTTGCGGCCGCCGACCCGGTCGACGGGTGGGCGCAGGCCTTCGACATGCCCGCGGCCGGCCACCTCACCGTCACCTACGCCGCCTGGTGGACCATCCCCTGGCGCATCGCCTCGGGCATCTGCCTGGTCATCGCAGCGGCCAGCGCACTATCCGTGTGGAGGAAGAGATGAACGTGCCCCGGATCGCCTCCCTGGGCGCCATCGCGGCCGCCGGTCTCGGGGCCGCGGTGCTCGCCTCCGGCTCCCTCCTGATCGACTCCGCTCCCACGAGCATCGAGGGCAGCGCACAGAGCGCCCACCCCTCGCAGGTCCAGCTCGCCTGCCCCTCCGGCCTCGTCGATCCCTTCAACACGACGAACGTCGCGGCCGCGACCACCTGGTCCTCCCTGTCACGCACCCCGATCAGCCCGGCGCCGGCCTCGGTGACCGGCACCGGCGGCGTGATCCCGACCGCGCTGACCCTCGCGGGGCAGGGCGGCGGCGAACTCGCCGGACTCAGCGCCGTCGGCTGCGCCGCCCCGCGCACCTCCCAGTGGATCGCCGCGGGCGCCACCACCTCCGGCGCCGACATGGTCCTGATCCTGTCCAACCCCGGCCCCACCGCCTCGGTCGTCAGCGTCGACGGCTACGGAGCGACGGGCCCCATCAACACCGCCCCGCGCCAGGTGACCGTCGCCGCCGGGACCACCGTGTCCGTGCTGCTGGCCGGATGGTTCCCCGACGAAGGTTCCCTCGCGGTCCACGTGCAGGCCGACGGGGGAGGAGTCGCCGCCTGGGCCCAGGCCTCGCTCATGAACGGCGAGATCCCCCAGGGCACGACGCTCGCCTCGGCGGTCGTCCCGGCGACCACGCAGACGATCCTCGGCGTCGACCCCTCGGGCACCTCCCTGCTGCGCCTTGTCGCTCCCTCGGGCGAGGCGCACGTCAGCGTGTCCGTCGCCGACTCCGACGGCGTGCACCCCCTCGGCGGCGGGCAGGCGACGGTGGCCCAGGGCTCCACCCTCGAGATGCCGCTGGACGGCGCCTCCAAGGACTCCACCCCGATCGCCCTCATCGTTTCCTCCGACCGGGAGATCGTCGCGCAGACGACCACGATCACGATGGGCGCCCCGTGGGCCGAGCGCGCGAACGCATGGATCATGCGCTCGAGCGCCGCGCCCGCCACCTCGCTCACGCAGGCCGACATCCCCGGCCGGCGCACCCTGGAGTCCATGGCGACGCAGGTGCTGTCCACCACGCCGATCCGCGACACCTCGGTGGCGACGGACTCCGGCGTGAGCGCGACGCGCGCCAGCCTGCTGCTCTACGCGCCCGCCACCGGCGCCGAGGCCTCCCAGCAGGACGGCGACGAGCAGTCCGGCGCCCCCGCGCCCACGGCGACCCCGAACATCTGGGCCTCGCCCTCACCCGCGGCGACGAGCGCGCAGTCCGCAGATCAGGGCGGCGCCCAGTCCACAGGCACCAGCCCCTCCACCCCCGGCGCCGTCACGGTGAGCGTCGGCGGACGAACCGTGTCGATCGCCCCCGGGGTGCCCACCCTCGTCGAGCTGCCCGAGGAAGCCGCTCAGATCAGCGCCGATTCCCCCATCCAGGCCGCCGTCGTCATCTCCGCCGACACGGCAGTCGGGCGCATGGCCACGACCTGGAACGTGGGCACCGAAGGCATCAGCGCGGTGCACGGATCCATCCGCACCACCAACTGACCAGGCCCGCGACCCGTCGTGGCGAGGCCGAAGCGACCGGCCCGCGTCCGGGCGTCGACGGGCGGGGACGCCACGCGAACGCGGCGCCCCCGCGTCAGCGCATCGCGTCGTCAATCTCGTCGGGCGGCAGCGCCAGGATGTGACTGATCCTCTCCACCCGGACCCGGCGGGTCACCACGCCCACCTCCTCGGGTGGGCAC
>CATWCG010000142.1:0-5242 GCA_958349165.1 uncultured Actinomyces sp.
GGTTCTCGTCCGTCACCCACAGGACGTCGGCCTCGCGCGCCGCGATTGCCGCCAGATGCTCACGCTTGGTCGCGTCGCGGTCGCCGTCGGTGCCGAAGACGATGACGACCTTGCCGGGGGTCAGCTCGCGCGTCGAACGCAGCGTCCACTCGAGCGCTTCGGGGGTGTGCGCGTAGTCGACGATTACGAGGGGCTGGGCGCCGGGGGTGGGGTTGACCTTCTCCATGCGGCCAGGAATCTGGGGAGCGTCCTCGATGGAGGCGATGACGTCGGCCAGGTCGATGCCCAGCGTCACGGCGGACACGATCGCCACGGCCGTGTTCTGCACGTTGACCTCGCCCAGGATCGGCATCGCGACGCGGTGGCCGACGCCGTCGGGATCCACGAGCGTGAACACCGTGCGGCCGATCGCCTTGTCGGGGGCGACGTCGCGGACTTGCCAGTCGGCGCTCTCGCTCGTCAGGGCGGACACGGTGGTCACCGGCACGGTTGCCTGGGTGGCCAGGCGGCGGCCCCAGTCGTCGTCCACGCACACGACGCCGGCGCGGGAGTGCTCGGGGGTAAAGAGCAACGCCTTGGCGGCGAAGTAGTGCTCCATGTCGCCGTAGTAGTCCAGGTGATCGTGCTGGAGATTCGTGAAGGCGGCGACGTCGAAGACGATGCCGTCCACCCGGTGCAGGGACAGGGCGTGCGCGGACAACTCGATGACCCCGGCGCCGCAGCCGTACTGCTCGGTGGCGGCCAGGAAACGGGCGATGACCGGCGCCTCCGCGGTCGTGCGCACCGCCTCAAACGAGATCGGTCCGACGTGCGTCTCGACGGTGCCGCACAGGGACGCCTGGGGGAAACGCGAAGCGATGGCGGCGCGCATCAGGTACGAGGTCGTCGTCTTGCCGTTCGTTCCGGTCACGGCCATCGTCGTCAGGCGCGTGGCGGGAGAGGAATACACGTTCGCGCACAGGGCGGGGACGACGCCACGCGGATCGGCCACCTGCACGACCGGCGCGCCCAGGCCTCGTTCATGTGCCTGCACGCGTCCCTCCTCGTCGGTGAGAATGACGGCGGCGCCCGCCTCGATGGCGGCGTGAGCGAAGCGGATGCCGTGCTGTGTCAGGCCGGGGATCGCCACGAAGATCCAACCGGGCTCGCAATCGTCGGAGGAAACGGTCACGCCCGTGACGCTCACGTCGGAGGCGTCGATCGCGGCGGGGGCACCGTCAACGCCATAAAATCCCTCGATGTCGATGCCCGCGAGGGCGCGCGTGAGCGGGGTCGGGTCGATGGACGGGCGAATATCAATCACTGATGTCATGGCACTACTGTAGTTCGTCATCGGCTGCCCGTGTCGCACACGTATGGACAGTGACACAGTAGGATGGAGACATGCAGATTTTGACACGCAACGAAGCAACCCATCGCGCTGCCACGCTCGAGGTGTCCTCCATTGACGTCACCGTTGATGTCTCGGGCGCCGCAGACCCCTCCCAGGAGACCTTCCCCGTCACGTCGGTCCTGAGCCTGACCGCTCGCGAGGAGCGCACCTTCATCGATATCGCCGGGCAGGTCTGCGCCGTCTTGCTCAACGGCGCGGAGCACCCCTTCGAGGATGAGGAGGATCGCGTCTGGGTATCCGGCCTGCCGGTGGGGGAGAGCCTCACGCTCGAGGTGCGCGCGCTCGCCCGCTACTCGCGCTCCGGCGAGGGCCTCCATCGCTACACCGACCCCGAGGACGGAGAGGTGTACCTGTACACCCAGTTCGAGCCCAACGACGCGCACCGCGCCTGGCCGTGCATCGACCAGCCCGACGTCAAGCCCGAGTGGACCTTCCACGTGATCGCGCCCCCGTCCTGGGTCGTCTTCTCCAACGGCGTCGAGGTCGGCGCAACGCCAGCCGGTAACGACGCCGTGCGTCACGATTTTTCCGCCACGCCCCCGCTGTCCAGCTACATCACCGCGGTCGTGGCGGGACCGTGGGCCGTCATCGACGGGGGAACCTGGAGCGGCGGCGCGAGCGACGGCGGACACGTCGAGCTGCCCCTGCGCCTGGCGTGCCGGCGTACCCTCGCGCGCTACCTTGACGCCGACGATGTTGTCGAGGTCACCCGCGCGGGCCTCGACTTCTTCCACGAGCGTTACGGCGTGACCTTCCCGTGGGGCTCCTACGACCAGATCTACGTGCCCGAGTACAACCTCGGCGCCATGGAGAATCCCGGCTGCATCACCTTTAACGAGAGCTACATCTCCCGTTCCACCCCGACGTTCACGGAACGTCAGCGTCGCGCGAACACGACCCTGCACGAGATGTGCCACATGTGGTTCGGCGACCTGGCGACCCCCGCGTGGTGGGACGACCTGTGGCTCAAGGAATCCTTCGCCGAGAACCAGGGCGCCAGCGCGATCGCGACGTCGACGCAGTACACGGGGGAGTGGGCCAACTTCGCGATGAACCGCAAGATCTGGGCCTACACGCAGGACCAGATGCCCACGACGCACCCCATCGCCGCCGACATCACCGACGTGGCCGCCGCCAAGACGAACTTCGACGGCATCACCTACGCCAAGGGAGCAGCCGTCCTCAAGCAGCTCGTCGCGTGGGTGGGCGAGGACGCCTTCTACGAGGGAGCGCGCCGCTACTTCGACAAGCACCGCTTCGCTGCGACCTCGCTCGCCGACCTGCTCGAGGCCCTCGAGGCCGCCTCCCATCAGGAGCTCGGCTCCTGGAAGAGCGCCTGGCTCGAGACGTCCGGCCCCTCGACGCTGTCCGCCTCCTGGCGCACCGATTCCGTTGGAGCGATCTTCGACTTCACCCTTCACCAGGGCGCCGAGGCGTGCGGCGGGGTGCTGCGTCCCCATCGAGTCACCGTCTCCACGTGGCGGGCCGCCTCGGGCGCGCTCGAGCGCACGCACGTCTTCGATGTTCGCATCGACGGTGAGAGCGCCCCCATTGATCCTGACGGCGTGCTCGCCCTCCCCGGCGGAGCGGCCTTCGTCGACCTGGTCGTCATCAACGACGACGACCTCACGTATGCGATTTCGCGCCTCGACGAGCGTTCCACCGACGTCGCCCTGGCCTACGTGGGAACGATCGGCGCGCCCATCACCCGCGCGGTCGTCTGGGCGTCGCTGTGGAACGCGGTGCGCGACGGCCTGCTCGATCCCAGGCGCTTCATCGTCGCCGTCTTGAACGCGGTCCCCGCCGAGACTGAGCCCGCTATTCGCGACCGCCTGCTTCTGTTCGTGTCGGAGGCGCTCTCCTCCTTCCTGCCCGGCGCGGCGCGCGCAGAAGCCCACGACCAGGTCCTGGCCACCACCATTCGCTTGGCGAAGGATGCCGACGACGCCGACGCGTGGCGGGCTTACACGCGCGCCTTTATCGCCGAGTTCGCGGCCCGAGGCGGTGACGAATACGAGGCGGCGGTTCGCGCCTTCGCGGCCAGCGACAACCCCGACATCGCCTGGCGCGCGCGCCGCGCGCTGGCAGCCCGAGGCCTCGTCGACGAGGAGACGATTCTTGCGTGGCGTGACGCCGACGGTTCGGGTGAGGCCGCCCGCATGAGCGTCGAGGCACTGGCCTCCATCCCCGACGAGGCGGCCCGCGCCCGGGCCTGGGAATCCGTCTGGTCGGACGCACTGTCCAACGACTACCTGAGCGCGACCCTCGCGGGCCTGCAGTCCTCCACCTGGGAGGGCGAGCGCGGCATCGGCGAGGCGGTGGCACGCATGCGCGGCTATTGGGAGTCCCACACGATCGGCATGTCCCTGCGCTACGTCAGCGGCGTTCTCGACCTCGGCGTCGACATCGACCGTGAGGGAAGCGTCGAGGCCAGCGTCTCGCTCCTGCGCTCCTGGCTCGGCTCCAACGAGGACGCTCCCGCGCAGCTGCGCCGCATCGTCGTCGAACACCTCGACGACTTCGAGCGCCGCGAGCGCGTCCAGCGTCGCTGGCAGGGCGATCAGTGACGAGGCCGGAGGAACGCGGCGGGACCGCGGGGGAGACGCTCGAGGCCACCGAGGCCTCGTCCGTGGACCCCGCGGCCTCGATGTCGCTGCTCACCTCGCTTCTGGCCAACCCCCTCGACGCCGGATACGTGCACTACCGGGCGGAGCACGGGCCGCGTCCGGCCTCCCTGCTGGGGCGGGTCGGCGTCTTCGCGGTGGCCGTTGCGCTCGGCTTCGGGGCGGTCGTGGCGACCGCGTCGCTGCGCGCTCCCGCGGGAGACGTGAAGGCGGATTTGAAGCATCAGGCCTCGACTCGTAGCGACAACGTGGCGGCCCTGGACGCGGAGGTACAGTCGCTGGGGCACGCCATCGAGCAATACTCCGACCCCGCTCACGCCGCCGGGACGGATGGAACGCTGGCCCTCCAGGTCGCGACGACTCCTGCCTCGGGCCCCGGCATCATCGTGACCCTTGCGGATCGGGCGGCCCCCGGCAAGGGGAGCGGTGCCGTGCGTGACCAGGATCTGGCGATGGTCGTCAACGCCCTGTGGGGAGCGGGGGCCGAAGCGATTTCCATCAACGGACAACGGATCGGGCCCGCCACCTTCGTGCGCACCGCCGGCTCGGCCATCCTGGTGAACGTCACCCCCATCTCCTCGCCCTACGAGGTCAGCGCCATTGGCGACTCGAACGCCCTGTCCGTCGCCCTCGTGCGCGGCAACACGGGGGACTACCTCTCGGCCGCGCAGTCCGTCACTGGCATGACCGTGTCCACCAAGGTCGTCTCCTCCCTGACCATGGACGCGCTCGCGCCCTCCGTCCCCCAGTACGCGTCGCCCGTTTCCGACCCCACCCACGGAGGCACCTCATGATTGCCGTCATCGGACTCGTCATCGGAATCGTCTTGGGTGTCCTGCTCGACCCAACCGTTCCCGCCTGGCTCACGCCCTTCCTGCCCGTCGCCGTCGTCGCGGGCCTGGACGCGCTCTTCGGCGCGGGGCGCGCGTGGCTCGAGGGGCGCTTCGCGGACCGCGTCTTCGTCACCTCCTTCTTCTGGAACGTCGTGGTGGCGTGCCTGCTCGTCTTCCTGGGCACCCAGCTTGGCGTCGGCTCGGCCATGACGACCGCCGTCGTCGTGGTCCTGGGCATCCGCATCTTCTCCAACACCGCATCCATCCGCCGACTCCTGCTGAAGGCCTGATATGAGCGACGACATCATCGACGAGACCACGACCGCCGACGAGGCGAGCCACGCCGAGGAGAGTAATCGCGCCCGCAGGAGGGCCGCCCACCGCGAGGAACA
>CATWCG010000143.1:0-5205 GCA_958349165.1 uncultured Actinomyces sp.
CGGCCCGAACACGGGCGCGCGTTTCCTCCTCGACCCCGAGGTAACGAACGCGGGTCGTTCGCCCAAGGCCGACATCTTCCTCGACGACGTGACCGTCTCGCGCAAGCACTGTCAGTTCATCGCCTCCAACGGCGGTCACGTGGTGCGCGATTCGGGCTCCCTGAACGGTACCTACGTGAATCGTGAGCGCGTCGACTCCGTCGAGCTGCACGCCGGCGACGAGGTCCAGATCGGTAAGTACCGCCTGACCTACCAGCCGTCGACCAAGCAGGCCTGACGTGTCGGCGTCCGTCGCACGCATCCGCGACTCGCACCCCGAGCCCGGGGCGACGTCGTGGCCGCACGATGCCGATCACGCTCCCGTGCTCTCCATCGGCCGGGTGGTCGAGGAGCTCAAGACGGAGTTTCCTGCGATCTCGCTGTCGAAGGTACGCTACCTGGAGAGCGAAGGCCTCGTGAGCCCCGCGCGCACGGGTGCCGGCTACCGCAAGTACTCCGCCGCCGACGTGGAGCGTCTGCGATACGTCCTGTCCGAACAGCGCGATTCTTTCACTCCGCTCAGCGTGATTCGCACTCAGCTCGATGCCCTCGACGCCGGACACACGCCGACGCGGCGTCGAGTTGCGCAGGTGGTGTCCTCGGAGGGCCAGACGGTGTCGCTGGGCGGCCGCCGAGCGATCCCCGCCGCTGACCTGTCGGACCTGACGGGTGTCGATATGGACACGCTGGAGCGCTATTCGCGTCTCGGCCTGATCACCCCGGATCTGGCGGGATACTTCCCGGCACGCTGCGTGCAGGCGGTGTCGACGATCGCGCGCCTCGAGAGTGCGGGCGTGGATGTGCGGGTGTTGCGCGCGGTGCGCCAGGGCGCGGAGCGCAGCGCGGATATCATTGACCAGACGGTGTCTTCCCAGAGGGGACGAGGCCGTGGCGCGGACCGCGAACGGGCGCGTGCGCGAGCGATCGAGCTGGGTGATTTGTTCGCTGAGCTGCATCGGGACATGCTGGCGGTGGCCGTGTCATCGCTCAGTGACGACGGTGCCTAACTCTCATGTTTAACCTGAAGGTTAGACTCGCCGATACGGTCATTGACCCGCCCCGCCCGGTGCTCTACCGTAGTCCTGTTCTCATCACATACGACCCCCAAGGAGCCCCACAGTGAGCGCAGAAGCCAACGCCGTGAGTCGGCAGGGCATGCTTTTTGGCGACCCGCTCGAGGGCCTCGAAACCGACGAGGTCGGCTACCGTGGGCCGATCGCGTGCAACGCCGCCGGCATCACCTACCGTCAGCTGGACTACTGGGCGCGCACCGGCCTGCTCCAGCCCTCAATTCGCGCGGCTCGCGGCTCGGGTTCGCAGCGTCTCTACTCCTTCCGGGACATCCTCGTCCTCAAGGTCGTCAAGAAGCTCCTGGATGCGGGCGTGTCCCTCCAGCAGGTGCGCGTCGCCGTCGCCTCGCTGCAGAACAGGGGAGTGGATGACCTGGCGTCGATCACCCTCATGAGCGACGGTGCCTCCGTCTACGAATGCACCTCCACCGACGAGGTGATTGATCTTCTGCAGGGAGGTCAGGGCGTCTTCGGCATCGCGGTCGGGCGCGTGTGGCGTGAAGTCGAGGGGTCTCTCGCGGAGCTGCCACTCGAGCGCTCGGATCGTACCTTCGTCGACGAGCTGGCCGAGCGCCGCCGCGCGAAGCGCTCCGCGTCCTAACCCCCCCCACCACCGCCCCCCCCCACCCCACCCCCGCGCCCACCCCCCCCCCCATGGACAAACCGGGCGGGGGGCGGGGGGGCGCCCCGCCCCACGGCCTTATCAGTCGAGCGGGGGAGTGGACCCCTACTTGCGTCCGAGGGGGCAGGACACCGTGTAGGCGGCCTCGACGTCAGTGATCTCCACCGTCACCATGCCGTTCTCGTCGACCATGTACGACTCCTCGATGAGGGGCCCGTCCTCCGTGCGCACGACGGGCACCGACGCGATGTCGACGTTCGACCGACGCAGAGCATGATCGAAGGGGAAGATGACCTCCCCATAGGGCTGGAGGTCGCCACGGGGCACCCAGGAGTCGTCGAGGGAAGAGTATTCGACGAAACGGAAGTAGCCGATGTTGTGGGCCGCGCGGTAGCGGCGCTTGATCGTCAGGGTCTCACCCGGCGCCAGCTCGGTGTTGGGCTCGAGCAGCGTGTCGAAGGAAATGAAGGAACCGGCGTCTCGCTCGCGGAAGACCCCGACGCCGCGCGAGAGCTGCTCGCGCACCGTGTAGGCGGCCTCCGGGTCGGCGCCGATGGCCAGGCCGATCGCGGTCGAGGCAGCCGTGTGGGGCGAGCGGTGCACGCGGCGCCCGAAGCGGGCGCGCAGGATGCGCGCGACGAGGGGCAGCTGGGAGCCGCCACCGACCACGTAGAGGCCGGCGATGTCGCCGCCGAGCTGACCGACGCCCGATGCGTCAGGAACCAGGAGGGGCTCCATGGCCTCGATGGTCGCCTCCACCAGCGCGGTCGCGGCCTCGTAGAAGTCTGCGACCGTGATCGTGGTGGGCTCGCCGTCAACGGGAACGGTGATGAACTTCGTGGAGGGGGAGAGGGCCTCCTTGGCGGAGCGAGCGTCCTCGACGAGGCGTTCCCAGGCGGCGTCTCCGAGCAGGCCCGAATCCGTGCCGGCCGCTGCAGCCAGGCGCGTGGCCAAGATGACGTCGAAATCGTCGCCTCCGACCAGGTTCAGGCCGCGCGAGCCGAGCACCTCGTGAAGTGTGCCGGTCGCCGACACGATGGAGGCGTCGAAGGTGCCGCCGCCCAGGTCGTAGACGAGAATGGCGGTGCGCTTCGAGTTCAGGGTGCCCGCATGGCGGTGCGTGTACTCGAAACCCGCTGCGGAAGGTTCGTTGACCATCGCCAGGACGTTCCAGCCGGCGCGGCGGAACGCCTCCAGGGTGAGGAAGCGCTGGGCGGACCACGCGTGCGCGGGGATGCCGACGAGGGCCTCGAGGGGCTCATCGGCGGGCACAGTTGCCACGGACGAGTTCGTGCGCAGCTGGCGGGCGACGTAGCTCAGGAAACCGGTGAGCGCATCAAGGATCGGGATGCTGTGGTTGCCCAGGCGCAGCGTGGAGGTGTCGGTCACCGAGGGGTCGGACAGCAGGCGCTTGAAGGAACGCAGGTGAGGCGCGCCCTCGCGCGCGGCATCCTCGGCGTCGAAGCCGAACACGAGGCGATCGCCGTCGAGGGCGAGCACCGAGGGGATGAAGTCGACCGTGTCCTCACGGTTGTTGACGAAGGAGACGATGGGATAGTTTCCTCGATCAACAATAGCGATCGCGGTCGTGGTGGTGCCAAAATCTACTCCAAGTCTCATGACCCCAACACTAGCGCGCATTGTCGGCGCATCCTAGGACGTCTCGCCGGTGCTTCGCACGTTTTTCAGTAATGTTCGGCGCGCGAGTGTGACGCAGAGCCATGCGATCAGGAAATACGCGATTCCTGCAATGGCGTCCACCACATAGTGGTTGCCCGTTGCGACAATTGTCACGATGGTCAGAGTTGGGTGGAGGGCGAGTGTGAGACGCGCCCACCATGAACGCCACACGTAGGTTCCGAGCATGACGGCCACCCACACCGACCAGCCCGTGTGCATCGACGGCATGGCCCCGTAGGGATTGGCGAGGGTGCCAAAGAGGTGGGAATACGAGGCGGTGTGCTCGGCGACGGAGTCGGCGATGCCAAGCCCGGGCACGAGGCGCGGGGGAGCAAGCGGGTAGCTCCAGTAGGTGACGAGCGCGCCAAGCGTCATGACGACGAGCGTCCATCTGGCTCGGGAGTAACACTGTGGCGCCTTGATCCAAAGCGCCACGAGCGTCAGCCCAGTAAAGAGGAGGAATGTGGTCGCGTACTGCATCGATGCGAGCGAGGCGAGGGTTGGGTGCGCGGCCAGCCATGCGTTTGCGGAGGGCTCAATAAAGAGGCCGACGCGACGTTCGAAAGCGACGATGCTGTGGGCGTGGCTGAACGCGAGCGACTCGCTGGCGCGCGCCAAGAACGAGAGGACCGAGTAGGCCAGGCAGGCGAGGGCGAGTGTGAGCGCCTCACGCACGGGGTGTCTGGTTTGTTGCTGTGATGGATGGTCCGTTGTCATGGTCGTAACTCTAGCGCGTGGGTGGGGTGCGCCCGGGGGAGAAAAACGGACATAATGTACATTATCGGATCGGAGGGGTGGGGTCGCGAGGCGTGACACGGCGCTCCGCTTGACGTGTCCGATAGAATGGACCCGTTTCTTCACTACGTCCAGGAGGCAGTTATGGCTGACCGCGCACTGCGTGGCATGCAGATCGGAGCCAAGTCCCTCGAGTCCGAGGACGGCGTCGTTTTCGCCGACCGTTTCATCGTCCGGTACGCGTGCCCGAACGGACACGAGTTCGAGGTGACGCTCTCCAGCGAGGCCACGGCGCCCGCGACCTGGGAATGCAAGTGCGGCCAGACCGCCGAGCTCATCGGCGAAACCGAAGAAGACGAGGACAACAAGCCCGTCAAGCCGCAGCGTACCCACTGGGACATGCTGCTCGAGCGTCGCTCCATCGAGGAGCTCGAGGTCGTCCTGAGCGAGCAGCTCACCGCCTACCGCGAGGGACGCCTGCGCCCCGAGGGCTCCTACCGCAAGGGCTAACCCCTGCGAAACGCCGAACGCGCGGCCTGGGCCAGACGGCTCAGGCCGCCTTTTGTGACCATCGCGAGTTCCTCGACGAAGATCGACGAGTCGAGCTTCGATTCCCCCGCCACTCGCTCATCGAAGGTGATGGGCACCTCGGCGATAACGGCCCCGAGGGATCGTTCGAGCTCGGTCATCTCGACCTGAAAGCCGAAACCGGTGGTCGCCACGCGCTCCAACACGCCCCGGCTCGCAAGGAACGAGGACCGATGAACCCGCAGACCCGCGGTCGCGTCGCGCACGGGGGTCCCGAGGCACAAACGGACATAATAATTGCCCGCCTTCGACAGGGCGACGCGCTTGGCCGACCACCCGTTGATGCGCCCGCCGGCGACCCAACGAGAGCCGATGACGAGGTCGGGCTGGTCGGGTCCTCCCATGCGCGCCAGCAGTTTGGGCAGATCGACCGGACGATGCGATCCATCCGCGTCCATCTGGAGGATGAACGGATAGTCGTGGGCGATGGCCCACCCCATGCCGTCCACGTAGGCGGTAGCCAGCCCGGAC
>CATWCG010000144.1:0-5203 GCA_958349165.1 uncultured Actinomyces sp.
CGAACGAACCCCCGACCGTGAGCGCCGCCGACGAGACGGGACAAGGAGCGTGGCTGCGCGACTCGATCGGCTGGTGGTGGCGCCGCCACGACGGCACCTACCCGGCGGGCAGCTGGGCGCGCATCGCCGGTTCGCGCTACTTCTTCGATCAACGCGGCTACATGGCCACCGGATGGCTGCGCGACGGCGACCACTGGTACTACCTCGCGCCCACCGGGACCCTCATCGGTGGGTGGTTGAAGGACGGGGGAGCCTGGTACTACCTCGACCCGAATACGGGCGTCATGGCGACCGGCATGGTGGGCGTGGACGGCACCTGGTACTGCATGGACTCCTCGGGTGCCATGCGCACCGGGTGGGCGCGCCTGGCCGACGGCTGGCACTACTTCGCCCCCAGCGGCGCCCAGATCGGCGGATGGCTGAAAGACGGGGGAGAATGGTACTACCTCGACCCCGATAGCGGCATCATGCGCACCACCCCGCTCGAACTGGGCGGGCGCCGCTACGAGTTCAACGCCTCGGGCGCGTGGCTCGGGTACGAGGCGCCGGCCGGCTACCTCCAGCCCACCGACCACATCACCGGGCTCGGAGACCAGACCAACACCCTGACGTGGGGCATGAACGGCGTCAAGGTCCGCATCGTGCAGCAGCGCCTCGGCCTGTGGCACGCCACCAAGCTCGCCAGCGTCGACGCCGCCTTCGTCTCCGCCGTCACAAACTTCCAGCGACGCGCGGGCCTGAGCCCGACCGGAGTCGTCGACCGCGCCACCTGGGACGCCATGGACACCGGATACCCCTGGACCGTCGACCAGTACCAGGCCAGCCCGCTGCCCCTGACCGCCACGCGCTCAGAGCGCATCGAAGCGCTCATCGGATACGCGTGGAACCAGACCGGCTCGTCCTACACGTGGGGAGGCGCCGGCCCCTACGACCTCGGATTCGACTGCTCCGGTCTCGTCCTCCAATCCCTGTACGCCGCGGGTCTCGACCCCCAGCCCATCACCGTCATCAAGCACGGGTGGCCCGACTACCGCACGTCCCAGGAACTCTACGCCTACCCGTACTTCCAGCACGTGCCGCTCGCCCAGCGCCAGCGCGGAGACCTCATCTTCTACAGGAGCGGCGGCGTCGTCACGCACGTGTCCATCTACCTGGGCGACGACATGATCGTCCACACCGACTGGATGGGCCGCCCCGCGCGCATGGACCACATCACCGCCAGCTACGGGTGGGCCAACATGACCCCCGACGTCGTGCGTCCCCTCCCGTAGGGACACCACGCAAACGGGTCGGCCCCGAAGCGGGGCCGACCCGGGGACGAGGTATGCGGGCTCGCTCGCGCCCGACGAATACCCTATCCGCGCTTGAAGAGGCGCCGCGCCGCGCGCGTGGGGGCCGTCGCCGCGCTGCGCAGCGACTCCCCGAGCGTCGGCTTATCCTCCAGCTCCTGACGCAGGGCAGCCACCTCCTCACGCAGCTCGTGCACCTCTTGATGCAGGGCCTTCATCGTGTTCAGCAGGTTAACGTGGACCAGGTTCAGCGAGGAATGCATCCCGGAATCCACCCGCAAGAGCTCCTCGCGCGTGCGCCGGTAATACTCCGCGGTGAGCAACGCCTGGCCCAGGTGCGGAGACGACGGATCCTCCGTCGCCAGCATGGCACGCAGGTAACGATCACGGATATGCAGGTTGTCCCACGTGTGCAGATACGCGTCCGTCACGATCGAATTGCCCAGCGACGGATCCAGCGTGTCACGGTGATGCCAGAAGGCCAAAGGCCCCTCATCAATGAAACCGACGGGGGAATCCGCGAGCAGACGGAGGTTGAAATCCCAATCCGCCTGCGTCTGCAGGGAACCATCCCAGTGACCCACGCGATCGGCGACCTCGCGGCGGATCAGCTGAGAGATCGGCGGCGTGTAGTTCTCCACCATCATGTCCACGAGGGAGAGGCCGTACATGTCCGTCGACAGGACCTCGCGCTCGATCTCAGTGCAGGTCCCGTCCGCACGCACGCGCTCGCGGATGATCTCGCAGCGCGTCGCGACGCCCCCGGCGTCCGGATGCTCGTCCAGGTAGGCGACCGTGCGAGCCAGGAATTCCGGGTGCCAGGAATCGTCGTCGTCGTGGACCGCGTAGTAGCGGTTATGCGAGGCCTGCAGGCCGCAGTCGAGGGCAGCCTCGCGGCCCTTCGACACCGCGTTGGTGACCACCTGAATTTTGGCGCGCAGCTCCGCGTCCTGGGCGTCGACCACCGAGGCGACCTCGGCCTCGTCGCCGGCGTCGTTGACGATGACGACCTCGTAGTCCGTGAAGGTCTGCGATCCGATCGAACCCAGGGCTCGGGTGAGCATCGCCGGGCGATTGCGCGTGCGGACGACGACGGTGACTGTGGCGCTCATTGTGTTTCTTCCTTCTCGCGGACGGCGGTGGTGGCGGGCTCAGGCAGCGGCTCCGCAGGCGGCGCGATGGCCGCGCGTGCGGTGGGGGCGTCCGCTTCCTCGGCGTCGCGCACCCGCGGGCCGATCAGGTAGGAGCCCGCGATCAGCGCCAGGGTGTATCCGGCCGTCGCGATGATCCACAGGGTCATCGGGGTGATCGGCGCGCCCGCCCACCACCATTGGATGTTGCCGTTCAGGTTGCCCGGCGCAATCCAACCCAGGTGTGGGATGTACAGGAGTCCGCTGACGTAGCGAGCGATCGTCGTGTGCATCGCGACGGCATCGACGACGCTCATGAAGAAGACGAAGATCGTCAGCTGCCCCTTCGTGATCGAGGAGTTCTTACGGCTCGAGGCGAGCCAGATGACCAGCCAGGTGCCGAGCAGGGGCAGTGCGTAGCGCGAGTGGTAGCCGCCGAGGTTGGGGAACGTGGGCGGGGTCGCGATCAGGAGGGGGATGCCGGCCATCGCGCCGAAGACCATGAAGGCGGCCAGGGCCTTGCGCCAGCTCATCGCGCGCGCGCCGAAGAAGATCACGGCACCCAGGACGAGGAGCCCGATGATCGTCGTGTAGCCGGGCAGGTGGGTGTCGCGCCAGCCGGGTCCCGAGTCCAAGCCAACGAATCCGGCGAAGTACTCGGGCAGGTAGCGGATGTTCATGATCGCGATATCGATGCGCTCGCGCAGGGTCACGGACGCGTCGGACTGGGCGATATGTTCGGACTGGCCGGACCCGAGCATGCACCACACGCCGATGACGCTCAGGACGGTCGCGATGCCGATCTCGGGCAGGTGACGGCGCGTCGCCGCCAGAATCAGGATTCCCAGGGAGGCAACGAAGACGTAGAAGGCAGCGTCGCCTCGGGACCCGTAGCACAGCAGCGCCGCGAAGGCGGCCGTGCCGAGGAGAGCCCAGCGTCGCCACCCCTGCGCGTTGAGGGCCGAGTAGAGGGCCGCGCCGTAGCAGAAGACGCCGGTGATCGCCCACGACGAGGGGTTGTTGGAGGCAATGAAGTACAGGCCGATCGGCGTCCACGACACCAGGGCTGCTAAGAGCACGCTGAAACGCACGGACCGGCGCGACAGGGCAGCGATCGCCCCCATGAGGATGATGGCGATCCCGGCGTTGATGGCACGCATGACCCACACCGAGTGCTCGACGTTGTGTCCGGTGAAGAGATGGTGGAACTGGTAGAAGCCGTAGGGGTATTGACCGTCGTTGTAGCGGTCCGTCGGAAACATGGTGTCGTCCGAATAGTCGTAGATGCAGGCGTGCGACTTGTCAGCCTTGAATGCTTCGCACGGCGCATGCGACGTGGTCACGGGTGCCATGACGTACAGGTTGCCGTCGATCGTGGTCGTCGCGCACGAGGAGGTGGCGGGGCGCGGACACCACGAGGAGACCAGGTGGTAGTCGTCGTCGGGGGAAGCACCCGGGGGCGAGGCGAAGACCCACCCCGCGCTGACGGCGAGCACGCCGAGCACGACGACGATGAGGGCGAGCGGTCGGGCCGCCGAGGCGACGAAACGATCCCGCAGGGGAGCAAGGTGGTCGGCGAGCGCGCGTGCCATGGAGTGAACCAATCTGTTTCGGACGGATACCCATAATTTACACGAGTCGCCGCCACTTCCGCCGCCGCGAGGCCGTGGTCGGGTTAGAAGACGACCGGCCAGTGGGGCATGCAGGTTGTCAGGGTTGCGTGGGCGCTCGTGGCCTCGGCGAGGGCCTGCTCGTAGGCGGGGTTCGTCTCCGGCTTCTCGCCGCGCTTGAGGGCCTCCTGGGCGGCGGCCTGGTCGGCGTATTCGGGGATGGCGCCCGAATCAAGGGCGGCGTTGCGGTCCACGTAGACGTTAAGGGCGGCCAGGGCCTCGCGCGCGGTGTCGTCGGTCGCCGCGGCGCTGAGCTGCGTGGCGTAGTCGTTGCGCAGGGTCGCCGCGAAGGCCTCCCACGCGTGGTGGCGCTCGTCGGCGGTGGTTTCCCCGGCGCGCCGCGACGCGACCGTGGAGTACGCCTGCCCGGTCTCGGAGGAGGCCAGGGCCTCGGTGAAGACGGCGTCCATGGCGGCGCAGCCGGGGGAGGCCGCGCGCAGGGTCGGCATGGAGGAGTTCGCCGGCTGCCCGGGGTCTCCCGGGGATACGGACGCCACGGGCACCGACTGGTCGGACTGGGCGGAGTCGGTGACCTGGCACGAGGCCGTGGCCAGTGCGCACATCGCGAGGAGGAGAGCCGCGGGGGCGAAACGAGTCACGTCGAGTCCTTTTTCGTTGGGGATGCGTCCAATGTAGCAGCGCGGTGGGGCAGTATTGGGACCTTGCGCGTGGCGAATAGTGACGTATCCGACGAGTCCGCGTGGGGCGCGGGTCGGGTTTGCCGTGAATGTGCGGCATAATGGTGGGCAGGAAACCGGTGAAAACCACCCTCGGACGCCCACGGGCGCGCAAAGGAGAATACCCATGAAGATCGTTGTGACCGGCGGCGCCGGCTTCATCGGAGCGAATTTCGTTCACACGCTGCTGGAGGACCATCCGGACGTCGACGTCGTCGTCCTGGACAAGTTCACCTACGCGGGCAACCGCGCCTCCCTGACTGACATCCCCGCCGATCAGGCCGCGCGCCTGAGCGTCGTCGAGGGCGACATCGCGGACGCCGACCTCGTCGACGGCGTCGTCGCCGGCGCGGACGCGGTGGTTCACTTCGCAGCCGAGTCGCACAACGACAACTCGCTGCTGGACCCCTCGCCCTTCATCCAGACGAACCTGGTGG
>CATWCG010000145.1:0-5156 GCA_958349165.1 uncultured Actinomyces sp.
TCGTGGCGCCCCTCCTGGCGTCCATCTCCTCCTTCGCGCGCGCCGCCCTCGGGCGCGACGGGCGCGGCCAACTCCTCGCCATCGTCTGGGCGGCCGTCGGCCTCGCCGTCGTCGCACTCCCCCTCATCGCCCTCGCCTCCCCCAAGATTCAGGCGATGAGCAAGTACCCGCGAGCCGGAACCAGCTGGGGCGAGGCCTTCGCGCACGCCTTCGTGCCCTACCCTCCCTTCGTCAGCACCGCCGCCACCGCCCAGTGGGCCTTCCTCCAGACGGTCCTGCTCATCGCGGGCATCGCGGTGACCGCACGCCTCGACACGCTCCTGCGCCGCCGCGACCCCCTCGCGCGCGCCGCCGCCCAGGCGGGGCTTTCCGAGGACACCGACGAGGCCACCGGCGAGGCCACCGGCCAAGCCGAGGGCACCCGGGCCTCGGCGCGCCCCGTCTCGACCGAAGAGAAGGCCGCGCCCATGCCCGCGTGGCCGCTCGTCTCCTACCTGATCCTCGCCGCCCTCACCGGGCTCGCATACGCGCCCAACTCCGCGCTACGCACCTACCTGCTGGCCCCCTGGTACAAGGACGCCCGACGCATCATGGGCGTCGAAGACATCGCGCTGACCGTCCTCATGGCCGTCGGCTTCGCCGCCATCGTCCACGTCATCCACGCGGCGTGGACCTCCTCGCTGCGCCGCATCCTCCAAGAAAGCGGCGCCGACACCAACGTCGAGGCGCCTCGCTGGCCCGTCCAGGTCGGGGTCGGCGCCCTCATCCTCATCCTGTCCGGCTTCGGCGCGATCGACGCACGCAACTCCGCGGTCGCCTCCGTCTACGACCCCGCGCACTTGGGCAAGCCCGGCATGGCCACCAAGGGCGAACTCGCCATGCTCAGGCGCATGAAGTACACGACCGCGCCCGACGCCCTCATCCTCGGCGACCCGATCGCTGGAGCCGCATACTCCGAGCTACTCGGAGGCCGCAAGGCCGTCTTCCCGCAGCTCACCACCGCCAACGAGGACGTCGCCTCCCAGCGGGTCCTCACCCAGCGCTTCCACGACATCGCCACCGACCCCGAGGTGTGCGAGGTCGTGCGCGAGCTCGGCATCACCCACTTCTACGAGGAAGAAGACGGCGCCTACTACAACTTCATGCGCTCCTCGCGCAGCCCCGGCCTGTACGGGGTCGACACCTCCACGGGCTTCGAACTGGTCGACGCGGGCGGCACCGCGAAGCTGTGGAAGATCACCGCCTGCGGCGAGGTCACCCCCGGCGGCGGCCACGACGCATTCGCCGACGGCATCAAGTCCCGCCAGGAGTAGCAGCGCGCCTGTCAAGACGAGGCGCGCGAGGGATGCGGGCGCGCCCGCATCCCCCTACCCCGCGCGATAGGCCACAATGCGCAGCTGGCGCGCCCGTGCGAATGCCGGGCCCCGGGGCGTGTCGATACCCTTGACACCATGACGACGAACATTCCCGGCCCCGCGCCCCTCGGTGACAAGCTTCGCATCGCCTTCCTCGGCCCCTTCGGCACCTTTACCGAACAGGCCGTCCACCAGGTCGCCCCCGCCGGAGCCGTCCTCCTGCCCATGACGAGCGCCCCCCAGGCGCTCGCGGCCGTGCGCCGCGGCGAGGCCGACCGGGCCGTCGTCCCGATCGAAAACTCCATCGAGGGCGGTGTCAACGCGACGCTGGATTCCCTCTCGCACGGCGACCCCCTGGTCATCGTCGCCGAGATGCACGTGCACGTCGTCTTCCAGCTTGCCGTCCTGCCGGGCACGCGCGCCGAGGACATCCGCCGCATCGGCACCCACCCGCACGCGTGGGCGCAGTGCCGCGGTTGGGTCGAGGACACCTTCCCGGGTGCTATCCACGTGCCCGCCACGTCGACGGCGGCGGCCGCCGAGCTCCTGTCGGACGGGGACGCCTCCTTCGATGCTGCCCTGTGTAACGCGGTCTCCGTCAACACCTACGGCCTCGAGGCCCTGTTCACCGACGTCGCCGACAACCCGGGCGCGGTCACGCGCTTCGTCCTGGTGGCGCGCCCCGGCGCCGTCCCCCCGCCGACCGGCGCGGACAAGACGACCATCCAGGTGGCCCTGCCCGTCAACGAGTCGGGCGCTCTGCTGACCCTCCTCGAACAGTTTTCGGCGCGCGGCGTCGACCTGTCGCGCATCGAGTCGCGGCCCAGCGGGGATGGCCTCGGCAACTACACGTTCAGCATCGACATCGTCGGCCACATTCGCGAGGAGCGCGTCCAGGCGGCCCTCGTGGGCCTGCACCGGTATTCGCCGGAGGTGCGTTTCATGGGCTCCTACCCGCGCGTCGACGGCGTGCGCGCGCAGGTCGTCCCCGGCACGACGGACGAGGCCTTCCGCGCGGGTCGCGCGTGGGTCGCGGACCTGCTGCGCGGGGGAGACGGCACGGGCGAGGCGTCGGGCAGTGCCCCGTCGTGGCCCCTGGCCTGATGCCTTCGCGTCCCCACTTACAACGCACTGCGTCCCCGGCCTCGTGTCAGACGAGACCGGTGCGCGCTCTATGACGGGGCCGGATCAGCCCGGCAGCAGCTCCATCCACGTGCGTTCGGCCGGGACGGCCACGTCCAGCGCGCCCGCCTGCATGCGCACGTGCATCGTGTGGGCCAGGCCGATCGCGTCGCCATCCACCTGGCACACCTGGGGCTCCTCGGCCGTGACGGAGGCGCCCTTCGCCTGGCGGAACGCGACCGTGCCGGTCGAGACGGGCAGGTTGATGGGACGCAGGCCGATGAGCTGGCCGAGCATCTTCCAGGTCACGTCCGCCCATCCGAGCAGGCCGGCGTGCGCGTCGACCGCGATGACGTCAATGAGGCCGTCGGACAGCTCCGCGTCGGGCGCGAGGACCAGCATCTTCATCTCGCCCGCGTTCGCGAACATGACGGATCGGGCTTCGACGCGGGTGATCTCGTCCGCGGGCGAGTGCGGGGCTTTAGCGGGAGCGCCCCCGGCCTCGTCCAGGGTCGTGCCCGCCAGCTGATCGCCGACGCCGAGCGGGTCGGGGGCGGGGGCCGCGGGCGAGCGCAGGGTCAGGCGTGCCTTCATGCGCGGGGCGCCCATCGCGCCCAGGCCCGCCCACACGTAGGCGATCCACCCGATGCGCTTCTTCAGCTCGGGGTCGGTGTCGGCCATCGTCTCGCCGTCGTAGCCCATGCCCGCGACGACGAGGCACGCGTACTCGTCCGCTCGTGGCTCGATCGACGAGGCCGGGGCAGCCTCGTCCTGAAGAGTCGCCTCGGGGCGCGTGGCGGCGCGCGCGGCGAGGCGCAGGCCGCCCTCGGCTGGCTGATCCGTCTTCTGGGTGGCGTCTTCGACGCGCACCCACGCGAGGTCGACGGCGCGGTGGTTGCGGTCGAGCGCGACGGCGAGGGCCGCTTCGGGATCCTCGGGGATGGACAGGTTGCCGGCCAGGACGTTGCCGGTGCCCACGGGGATGATGCCCATGCGCACGCCGGATCCGGCCATGCCGGCGGCGACGGCGCGCACGGTTCCGTCTCCGCCCGCGGCGATGACCACGGAGGCTCCCTCCTCGAGGGCACGAACGGCCTGCCCCGTGCCCGGGTCCTCGCGCGTGGTCTCGCGCCAGTGCACGTGGTCGATGCCCAGTTCCTTGGCCTTGCGGTTGATGCGATCCTTGAAGGCCTGAGGGTCCTCGTGCTTGGAGGGGTTCATGATGATCCAGGGACGCGGACGTCCGCGCGTCGGGTCGTCCACCGAGGCGGGGACCTCGAGGGCGCGGCGGCGCCGATGCCGGCGGGTGAGGGCGGTTGCCAGACGCGCGACTCCGATCGCTCCGGCTCCGGCGGAGGCTGCGAGTGCCCAGTAGATTGCGTCCATGTGCACAAGCCTAGCCTGCGGTCTGCCTGTGGATGAGGTGTTCAGTGGCTTTTCGTTGTACTCCGTGTCATAAGAGTCGTGCTGACGCGTGCTTGTCGTCGTGTTATCCACACGGTTATGCACCAAAGGTGGATAACTTTCAGGCTTTTGAGAACTCTCGCGGATGTAGTTTGTGCATAACCCTGACCTGTTGTGTTGAATTCACAGTCGGGGCGGTAGGGGACACGGCGCGCCCACCTGGCATAGGATGGGACGCATGATTGATGTGCGTGCCCTGCGTGACAACCCCGAACCCGCCCGCGCCTCCCAGCGTGCCCGCGGAGCCGACCCCGGCCTCGTCGATGAGATCATCGAGGCCGACGCCGCCCGCCGCGAGGCCCTCCAAACCTTCGAGACGCTGCGAGCCACCCAGAAAGAGGTCTCCAAGTCCGTGGGACGCGCCTCCAAGGAGGAACGTCCGGCGATCCTCGCCAAGGCCAAGGAACTCGCCGAGCAGGTGAAGGCCGCCGAGGCCGCCGCGAACGCCGCTGATGCCGAGGCCGACCGCCTCGCGCGCCTCCTGCCCAACCTGGTCCTCGACGGCGTGCCCGTCGGCGGCGAGGACGACTTCGTGGTCCTGCGCCACGAGGGCCCCGCCCCCCGCGACTTCGCGGCCGAGGGCTTCGAGCCCCAGGACCACCTCGCGCTCGGCGAGGGCCTGGACGCGATCGACACCAAGCGCGGCGCGAAGGTCTCCGGCGCGCGCTTCTACTACCTCAAGGGCATCGGCGCCCGCCTCGAGCTGGCCATCATGACGATGGCCATGGACCAGGCGCTCGCCAACGGCTTCGTGCCGATGATGACCCCGACCCTGGTCACCCCGCAGATCATGGGCGGCACCGGCTTCCTCAATGAGCACTCCGACGAAATCTACTACCTGCCCGCCGACGACCTGTACCTGACGGGCACGTCCGAGGTGGCCCTCGCCGGCTACCACGCCGACGAGATCCTCGACCTGAGCGCCGGCCCCAAGCGCTACATGGGCTGGTCCACCTGCTACCGCCGCGAGGCCGGCTCCGCGGGCAAGGACACGCGCGGCATTATCCGCGTCCACCAGTTCAACAAGGCCGAGATGTTCAGCTACTGCCGCCCCGAGGACGCCGCCGAGGAGCACCAGCGCTTCCTCGCGTGGGAAGAGGAGATGCTCGCCAAGGTCGAGCTGCCCTACCGCGTCATCGACACGGCCGCCGGCGACCTGGGCACCTCCGCCGCCCGCAAGTTCGACTGCGAGGCCTGGCTGCCCACCCAGCAGCG
>CATWCG010000146.1:0-5145 GCA_958349165.1 uncultured Actinomyces sp.
GTCCACATCGAAGCAAATGGGGCCGACGCCACAGCTGCTGTGGCTGCCCTGGCGGATATGCTTGAAAGCGCTAACGCACCACTGTGACAATCAAAGGAGACAACGTGAGCGCTAAGAGTGTTCTGCTGGAGCCCCAGCACCTTCTCGACCCCGGCCTTGAGCACACCCTCATCGTCGTGAAGCCCGACGGCTACGCGCGCGGCCTGACCGGCGAGATCCTGCGCCGCATCGAGGCAAAGGGCTACACGATCAAGGGCCTGAAGCTCATGGTCGCCTCCCGCGAGCTGCTCGCCGAGCACTACGCCGACCATAAGGACAAGCCCTTCTTCGAGGGACTCCTGGAGTTCATGAGCTCCGGCCCCGTCGTCGCCCTGATCGTCGAGGGCCAGCGCGTCGTCGAGGGCATGCGCGTCCTCATGGGGTCCACCGACCCGACGACCGCCCCCGCCGGCACGATCCGCGGCGACCTGGGCCGCGCCTGGAACAGCCCCCACATGGAGAACCTGATCCACGGCTCGGACTCCGTGGATAACGCAAAGCGCGAAATCTCCCTGTGGTTCCCGGAGATCTACTGAGGGGCCGGTAACCTGCAAGGGTGCACCTCAAGAACCTGACGCTGCGGGGCTTTAAGTCCTTCGCCAGTGCGACCACGCTCGCCCTCGAGCCGGGCATCACGTGCGTCGTCGGCCCCAACGGGTCGGGTAAATCGAACGTCGTCGACGCGCTCGCCTGGGTCATGGGCGAGCAGGGGGCACGCGCGCTGCGCGGCTCGAACATGGCGGACGTTATCTTCGCGGGGACATCTGGGCGCGCGGCGTTGGGGCGCGCCCAGGTGGACCTGACGATCGACAACACTGACGGGCTGCTCGACATCGAGTATTCCGAGGTGACGATCAGCCGCACCCTGTTTCGCGGGGGCGGCTCGGAGTACTCCATCAACGGTTCGCCCGTGCGCCTCCTGGACGTTCAGGAGCTCCTGTCGGACACGGGTATGGGCCGCCAGATGCACGTGATCGTCGGCCAGGGCCAGCTCGACGCGATCCTGTCCTCCACCCCCGAGGAGCGCCGCGGTTTCATCGAAGAGGCCGCGGGCGTCCTCAAGCATCGGCGCCGCAAGGAACGGGCGCTCAAAAAGCTGTCGGACATGGACGCGAACCTGGTGCGCGTCCTGGACCTGACAAACGAGATCCATCGCCAGCTGGGGCCCCTGGCCCGCCAGGCGCGTGTTGCCAGGCGCGCCTCGCTCATTCAGGCGCGCGTGCGCGACGCGAAAGCCCGCCTGCTCGCGGACGATCTGGCGTCTGCGCTTTCTAAGCTGTCCGTGCTCGAGGCCTCGGACGAGTCGGCGGCTGAGCGCCGCGCGGCGCTCGAGGAGCAGATAGCCGCCGCACGCTCGAAGCTTTCGCGTGTGGAGGATGCGGAACGTGCATCCTCTCCGGCGCTCGAGCAGGCCTCCGCGAACTGGCAGGCGCTCACCACGATCACCGAGCGCCTGCGTGGCACGCTCATGGCCGCGACGCAGAAGGTCTCCCTGCGCGCCACTCCCGAGCTGCCCCCGGTCGGCGAAGACCCCGACGTGCTCGATGAGCGCGCCCGCGTCGCCGGTGCTGAGGACGCCGCCCTGGTCGGTCAGGTCGAGGCGGCCCGCTCCGCGCTGACGTCCGCGACTCGCGCGCGCGAGGCCGCGGAGGACGCCGACGAAACAGCCTCCCGCGAGCTCGCCCGCGTCAACCGCGTCATCGCCGACCATCGAGAGAAGGTCGCTCGTCTCACGGGCGACGCCTCCACGGCAGCCTCACGCCTGGAGGCCGCCTGCGCCGAGGCCGAGCGCGCGTGGGGCGCATACAGGGGAGCGCAGGAGCGAGCCGAGGCAGCGGCCGCGGCTCTGCCCCCTCGCGACGGGGCGCCCGGGGGCGAGGCTGGCGATGGCCCTGCCTCCACTTCCGTGGATTCTTCCCCCGCGTCCCAGACCGGCGGGGGAGCCTCCCAGGCTCACGCCGAGGCCTCGGCCCGCCGCGACGCCGCGCGAGCCCGCGTGGACCACCTGCTCGGCGTCGAACGTGAGGCCCGCGCCGATCGCGCGCGCTGGGAGGCGCGCCGCGACGCGCTCGCTCAGCTGCTCGCCCCCGAGGACGGCACCGCCGAGCTGCTGGGCCGCCCCGGCGTCCTCGGGCAGGTGGCGCCCCTCCTGCGCGTCGCGCCCGGCCACGAGGACGCCGTCGCCGCGGCGCTCGCCCCCTTCGCCGACGCCGTCGTCGTGGACTCCCTGGCCCGAGGCCTGGGCGAGCTTGAGGCGGCCCGCGCGGCCGGGCGATCGCTGCGCCTCGTCGTCGCAGGGGCAGACAACGCGCTCGCGCAGGGCACGGGGCGCGCGAACAACACCGTGGCCTCGACGCCCCAGGAGGGTGCCTCGGCGCTCGGCGAGGGGGAGGATCTGCCCAACCTGCCCGAGGGCGCCGTGTGGCTGAGCGGTGTCGTCACGTGCGAGGGCGGCGCCGCGCCCCTGGCGGCCCTCCTGGATGGGGTCGTCTCGTGCCCCGCCGACGTTGCGCCTGGAGTGCTCTCCCTGCCCGGTGTGCGCGCCGTCGTCACGCCGGGCGGCGACGTGCTGCGCGCGTGGTCGGTCGAGGGAGGCCACCAGGCGTCCTCCGTGCTGTCCGTTCGCGCCGACTACGAGGAGGCGTCTACGCAGGCCGAGGCCGCCCAGGCCCGCATGACGGAGGTCTCCGAGCAGCTCGGCGAGGCGAACGCCCACCTGGACCGCTGCATCCGCGAGGCGAACGACGCTCTGAAGGCCCTGCGCGAGGAGGATGCCCAGCGCGCGAAGGAGGCGCAGGAGCTGGCCCGCGCACAGTCGGCCGCGCAGGCCGCCCACGCCGAGGCCGAACGAGCCCGAGACGTCGCCCGCCGAGCCGACGAACAGGTGGGGTGGGCGAAAGAACAGGATGTGGCGGCCAAGGCTCGCCTGGAAGGAGCCGACTCGGTCGGCCCGCCCGAATCGCTGGAGAGCGCCCAGGCCAGCGCGGACGCCGCGTCTCGCGCCGCGCGCGAGGCCCGCGAGGCCGAGAACGAGGCGCGCCTGACGCTGCGCACGCTCGAAGAACAATCGCGGCGCGCCGCCTCACGCGCCCGCTCCCTGCGCCAGGCCGCCGCCGCGGAGCGCGAGGAGCGCGCCCGCTACGCGAGGCGCGAGGCCGCGCGGCAGACGGAACTGGCCACGGCCTCGGACGTGGAGTCTGCCGCGAGGACCGCCCTGGAGGCCGCCGAGCGCGCCCTGTCGCGGGCCGTGGCCGAGCGCGATCGCTTGAGCGAGCGGCGCTCCCAGGTGTCACAGGAGGTCAGCGACGCGCGCCGCGCCCTGGATCGGCTGAGCGCTGACCTGTCGGAGGCCACGGCTTCGGCCCACCAGGGGCAGATCGCCGCCGAGCAGACGCGCCTGCGCGTCGAGGACCTGCAGCGGCGCGCCCTGGAGGAGCTCTCCCTCGACCCCGAGCAGCTGCTCGCCGAGTTCGGGCCGGAGACGCTGGTGCCGATGCTGCCCCTCGACCCCGACGACGTCGAGAAGGCCGCGGCCGCGGAGCCGAGCGAGTACGTGCGTGCCGAGCAGGAGCGCGCGCTCGCCAAGGCGCAGAAGGACCTGGAGAAGCTGGGGCGCGTCAACCCCCTGGCCCTGGAGGAGCACGAGGCGCTGGCATCCCGGCACAAGTTCCTCGTGGATCAGGTGCAGGACTTGAAGCAGTCGAAGGCGGACCTGCTGCGCATCGTGCAGGACGTGGACCGGCTGGTGGAGGAGGCCTTCGCCTCCGCGTTCGCGCAGACCCGCGAGCAGTTCGAGCACGTGTTCGGCGTGCTCTTCCCGGGTGGGGCGGGCGATCTGGTGCTCACTGACCCGGAGGACATGCTTGCCACCGGCATCGAGATCGAGGCGCGGCCGGCGGGCAAGAAAGTCAAGCGCTCCTGTCGGGCGGCGAACGTTCCCTGGCCGCGATCGCCTTCCTGGTCGCGATCTTCAAGGCGCGGCCCTCCCCGTTCTACGTCATGGACGAGGTCGAGGCCGCCCTGGACGACGTGAACCTGTCGCGCCTGCTCGCGATCTTCAAGGAGCTGCAGGAGACGTCGCAGCTCATCGTGATCACGCATCAGAAGCGCACGATGGAGATAGCGGACGCGCTGTACGGCGTCACGATGCGCGACGGCGTCACCACGGTCGTCTCCCAGCGCCTGGCGGACTAAGAAACTTCTTCAAGGGTACAGAAGGAAACGAGCCAGTTATATAGAAGCCACCATCGACAATCGACTAAGAAATAGCGGCTCTTCAGAGTTGAGTGTGGGTGACCGGGTGTTGGTCGGGGGTTGCGGGTAGAGGTCGAGGTCTTCCGATGATGGAGATTCCTACACCGTCCATCTGAAAGACCTCGACATGCCCAATACTACCTTTGATTGCCCCGACCTGAGCGCGTTCACGCGCCTGGATGACCTGGGCCTGGAGGTGACGGGCCAGCGCATGTGGCCAGACCGTGCAGTGTTAGCGTGCCGCATTGTTGGTGAGGACCGGTGGTGTCGACGCTGCGGGTGCCAGGGCATTTGTCGTGACACGGTGATCAGGCGCTTGGCGCACGAGCCTTACGGGTGGCGTCCCACGATTTTGCACGTGAGCGTGCGCCGCTACCGGTGCCAGGGTTGTTCTCACGTGTGGCGTCAGGATATGAGTCAAGCGGCCGATCCGCGCGCCAAGCTCTCACGGGCGGCGGTGCGCTGGGCGCTCACGGGGCTGGTCGTCCACCATGTGAGGGTAGCGCGCGTCGCCCAGGCTCTGGCTGTGTCCTGGAAGAGCCGCTAACACTGCTGTCCTGGCCGAAGGAGAGCGCTCACTGATCAACGACCCGACCCGGTGTGAAGGCGTGCGCGTCATTGACGTGGATGAACACGTGTGGCGCCACACCCCTTACGGCGACAAATTCGTCACCGTCATCTTGGACTTGACGCTCATCCGAGATCGCAGTGGTCCCTCCCGGCTCTTGGACATGGTCCCGGGCCGCTCCAAGCAGGTCTTCAAAACCTGGCTGGCCTCCCAGCCCGATACGTGGCGTGAGCGCATCGAGATCGTCGCAATGGATGGATTCACCGGGTTCAAGAGCGCTGCCG